>DMNL01000001.1 GCA_003452735.1 Spirochaetaceae bacterium | reverse complement strand
GGTGACCGCTGGCATTATTATTGCAGCATTATCCAGTGCATACCATTCGCCAGCATTATCTTCGCGCCGAGTATGGACGAATCTACGGTCTATGGTACTCTGGCCATACCTGTTCATGTCTTAATTATAGAAATGATATAAATGGCATTGCAAGGGCAAGAATTATAATGACAACCATTGCCGGAAGAAAATTACCTGTTTTGAAGCTCTTAATCTCTAAGAGCCCTAAAGCTATCATTATGACGAGTGCTCCTCCGATAGCCGTGAGCTCGCTCAGCATTAGGTCACTGACATAAGGCTTTATGTACTCGGACAGCAAAGTAAGAGCCCCTTGATACACAAGAACGGACAGGGCTGCAAATGCCACTCCGATGCCCATTGCACCTGCGAATATTATCGAGACAAAGCCATCGAGCACGCTCTTTGTCAATAGAAGCGAATAATCCCCTACGGTTCCGGCGTTAAAAGAACCCAATATGGCCATGGCTCCTGCACAGAATAAAACCGAAGCATTGAGAAAACCAGCTGCAAAGGTGTCTTCTGATTTACGAGCGAATCGTCTTTTGAGACTCTCTCCAAGCCTCTCTATCGCACCTTCGAGGTCGAGCATTGTACCCAAGAGTCCCCCTGCCATCAACGCAAGGGCAAAAGAAAGGATATGGCTGGTTTTTAGCACCATTTGAATACCAATTGTAAGCGATGTAATCCCTGCCGCAGTAAATACGACCTTTCGATATTCCTCTTTTATACCTTTTCGTATAAGAATACCAATGATCGAACCCAGAATAATGGCCCCTGCATTGATTAATGTTGCAACCATGCTTGTCTTGACCTCGTTCAGCGAGTATAGCATAATTGCGACTTGTGAGGAAATTACATGCATAGATCTCTTTTACGCTATGTAGCCTTATTTGCCCTCTCACTTGTCGGGCTTCTGGTGTTTTCCTGTGCCTCTTCGCCTACGCCAGTTCCTGAAGATGCAAGCGCTCAGAAGATCATCCAGCTAGCCCAGGAACGATATGATGTCTATGATCTAAATGGTGCTAAGTATTATTATCAAGTACTACTGGAGAGATATGGCAGCGATCCTAACTACATGCTCAATGCAAAATATGAGATAGCCTTTATTGAATACAAACAAGGCAATAAGGATAAGGCGATCGCTGGCTTTAGGGAAATAATTGAACGCTATAATGAGCCTGATGCATCGAGCTTATCCCCAACATGGAAAGTGCTTTCCGAGATGATGATCGAAAAGCTCGAGAGCAATAAGAATACTAAATCCTAAATGCTTTAGGCCGCGCTTTTTTAATTTCAAGGAGCCTATTTTAAGTAGTCCTCAAGCTTCTTCGGCTAAAGACTGCGCAATTTCGAGCCATTCTTCATTGAGAGCTTCGGTTTCTCGATCGAGGATTTCTAACTCGGTCAGAATGCGCCGCGTTTTTTCTCCATTTATGTAGTTTCGAGGCTGAGCCAATTCTCCCTGAAGCCTTTCTTTTTCTGTCTGGATTTCTTCAATGCGAGTAGAAATCTCCTCTTCCCTACGTTTAAGCTTGCGTAATCGAGCCCTGCGCGCTTTTTCTTCTTCCCAATCTCTGTTTGGAACTGAAGTCTGGTTTGCGACAGAAGAGACTGAGGTATTATCACTTTGCCGGCGCTGTCTAGGAGGCTTTCGAATATCTTCTTGTATAGCCTCTAATCTCATATTCTCTTTTTCAGCTTTCTTTTTTAGATAATAGGCATAGTTCCCATAATAGAGGCGCGGCACATTTCCACAGGAGAGTTCCAGAACTCGATCCGGAAGCTCATCGAGGAATTGACGATCGTGAGAGACAAAAATGACTGTGCCTTCGAATTTACTCAAGGCTTCGAGCAAAATGTCTTTGCTCGTCAAATCCAAATGATTGGTCGGTTCATCGAGCACTAGGAGGTTTGCAGGTTTTAGTAGAAGCTTGAGAAGAGCTAACCGCGAGCGCTCACCTCCAGATAACACTGAGATTGGTTTTTCTATATCATCATCGCGGAAAAGAAAGGCTCCAAGCAGATTACGAATCTTTGGAAGCATCTCGGGTGGACAGACAGATTCGGCTTCTTCTTCTACTGTTGCGGTCGATTCCATTATCTCTGCGGATTCCTGTGAAAAATAGCCTACGAGGACATTTGCTCCTAAGATAGCTTCTCCGCCTGTTGGATTATCTTCCTTTGCAATGATGCGCATGAGAGTAGATTTCCCTGCCCCGTTTGGACCTATAAGAGCCAATTTTTGTCCACGCTCTACTTCGAGAGAAAATGGTTCTATTACCATGAGTTCTCCATAAGATTTGGAGAGCTCGCGCATTCGTAGAACCACACGAGCAGACCTTGGAGCTGGCGGAAAAGAAAAGTGAATTCGCTTCATGCCCTCTGGGATCTCGATAGGCGTCATTTTTTCCAGCATTTTAATGCGACTCTGGACCTGAGCAGCCTTGGAATCCTTGTATCTAAAGCGCCGTATAAAATCTTCGATCCTTTGCCTTTCTTCTTGCTGATGTTCCCAAGCTTCGAAGAGAGT
>DMNL01000107.1 GCA_003452735.1 Spirochaetaceae bacterium | reverse complement strand
GGCTTTGTGACAGGCGGCCTTAATTTCGACGCTAAAATTCGCCGAAATTCAGTCGATCCTGCCGACCTCTTCGAAGCACACATTGGTGGCATGGATGCTTTTGCGGCCGGTCTTCTTGCCGCGCATCGCATAATAGAGGATGGGAAACTCGATGCCTTTATCCGTCAGCGCTATTCATCCTTCGATAGCGATATTGGCAAACGCTTCGAAGATGGTCATCTTGGTTTCGAAGAACTTGCTCAGCTTGCCTCTACGGCAAGTTCTCCCAATGCTGAAAAAATCGGTCGCACATCCGGCAAGCAAGAATATCTCGAAAATCTGATTATGCAGTATGTGCTGGGAGTGGAGTAATGCTAGAGTATTCGAGTATATTGATGTCGTATACCTTAAATTTCGTATATTTCAGATGACTCATCAATTATTCTGAATGCTTCCTTTCCCTCTTTCCTCTTTATTTCTGATAAAATAAAATCATGCTATACTATATTTATCATTTTAATGGACTAAGGTTATGCGAAGAAAATCCTGGTTTAGAATCTTAGTTTTTCTTTTATCTGCATTTATTATAAGCTTTCCGGTTAAGTTTGCTGATTCTCAGCAGACCCCAAGCCCTCAAGCACAGCAGATACTCGCAGAACAGCCTACGAACGACAGCACTGCCCTAGCTGCATTGCTCGATCACATGCTCGACAACCATTACCTACCTTCCGTGCAGGTCGCGCTGGGCAGCTTTACCTATGCCGATACGCAGCTTCCTACGCCCTTTGCGCGATGGTTCGAGGATGAACTTCGGCTTGCGCTCGGTCGCACATCAAAGATGAAGCTTTTCGACAAACAGGTAGCGGCGGCTATGGATCCGGCAATTCGCGAGCAATATGCGGTTTTCTTCGGGCAGGATCGTGCGGATTCGATTCTATATGGAAAATATATTCGAGATGGAGATGGAGTTCTGACCACTCTTTCTCTAACAGATCTTGCGACGGGTGCGTTGATAAGCGAAACCAGATATCTCGTAAAGAAGGGAATTTTGCCAGCCGATGTTTCTGTTGAGCCTTCCATCAAGGCTCTAGAGACGGCGGTAAGTTTGAGCCAGCTTGTACCGGGTTCTGTAAGCCAAGCTTCAGGCAGCTCTTTTTCGGGTAGTCAAACCTATGCAATGTCAGATTTTCAGCTCAGCTTATCTACGGATCGGGGTGTAGGAGCCGTATATCGAAATGGCGAACGGCTGAAGCTCTACCTGACTTCGAACAAGGATGCCTACCTTAAAATTTACCATGTGGATGTCAATGGCGTGGCTCAGCTCATCTGGCCAAACCGCTTTGGTGGTTCGGGCAAAATACGCGCAGGCGAGGCAATGCAATTTCCAGGACCAAACGACAAGTTTCAATATTTGCTTGGCCCTCCCTATGGAACCGAATATATAAAAGCCGTGGCTTCGACAAAGCCCTTTACAACCATGGAAGCAGATTTTTCTGATCTTCAGGGGAGCGCAGCAGCGGCTATTACACGAGGTCTTTCTGTCGTCTCGAGCGATGCGACGCGCTCAGAAGCGCTTGTAGTGTACGAAATCGTGCCATGATATCGATCCATCGATGGCCAAGCGTTTTTTGTAAGCTGGTTGTAAGGAGTTGAGAGAATGCCGGAAAGAAAAGGCTATATTCGACCTTCACCCATCGAGGCGGACATCGATACACAATTCGAGGCTCTAAAAAAGGCTGGCGCTGAAAAAATATTCGAGGAAAAACCCCTCTCAAAGGAAGCAGACAGACCTGAATTGAGGCACGCACTAGATAGCCTTTGCAGTGGCGATACGCTTATTGTCGCCTCTCTCGATAGACTCGCTCGGACAGTAACAGAGCTTTTTTATATCCTCGAAGAAATAAGAAGAAAGGGAGCAATGCTCGAGAGCTTAAAAGAGCATATCGAGATTGGAGATGATTTTATGCATCATCTGGGCATCATCATCGATTTCGAGCGCAGTTCTCTTATAGAATGGCAGCGGGA
Source organism: Spirochaetaceae bacterium (assembly GCA_003452735.1). GTDB lineage: Bacteria > Spirochaetota > Spirochaetia > Treponematales > Rectinemataceae > Rectinema. The sequence continues at coordinate 1,050 of DMNL01000107.1, read as the reverse complement.
AACTATAGAAGCAAAGAAATCGCGACAAGAAAAGGGGACTTTCTCCAGACGTCAGCGCTAATTCTAATCTATATCGAGCTATCTTGGTGCTGTGTCTTATGTTTCCCTGACATCCACTACCTTTTCAACGACAGGAGTAATCGCTTGGATCAAGGCTTCTTTTTCGACACCTGTAACCTTGACTGTGCAGTAGGCATTGGTTGGATCTTCTCCTTCGAATGTAGCAAAAGAGACTATGTTGCCGCCACATTTCGTGATCGCATTGGACAGCTTTGCCAGTTCTCCCCTTTTCTCAGGTAGAAGAAGCGTGAGCCTTATGCCCTTATGTCTGGCCCCAAAAAGCTCGATGAAAAGCCTGAATATATCCGATTCCGTGATAATGCCGACCAGGATTTCACCGCGCATAACTGGAATTCCGGATATCTGATTATCATCCATGATGCGGGCTGCTTCTTCTATAGGGAGATCTTCGGTGATCGTTATTACATCTTTGGTCATTACTTTATCGACAGTAAGCTTTGATAGCAGATAATGCATTTCCCATACATCTAGAGTTGTGGCAGGCGAAGGCGATGCATGCATGAGGTCGAGAGCACTGACAATACCGACAAGCTTGCCGTTTTTATCGAGCACTGGTAGCCGTCTAATCTTTTCGCGCCGCATAATGGCTTGCGCTTCAGGAACAGTCGTATCCGGCGTAATTGTAACAGGATTTCGCGTCATGCGCTGACCAACTTTCATACTCGCCTCCTTCGATATTTATCCTATGATTATACTTCAGTGATTATGCTTCCATAAATATACTGAAAATATAATGCTGGCAAGTCAAAGCCCCAAATATGCTTTGCGAACTTCTTGATTTTTGAGCAGGTTTGTCGCGGTATCGGTGATCTTGATTAGGCCATTCTGCATGACATACCCTTTATTCGCGATCTTGAGTGCCATATTCGCATTTTGCTCTACGAGTAGGATTGTGGTTTTGCGCTCTTTATTGATCTTTTGGATAACCTCGAATATGTTCTGGACAATAAGCGGAGCCAGCCCTAGCGA
>DMNL01000085.1 GCA_003452735.1 Spirochaetaceae bacterium | reverse complement strand
TGCTCTTGATCCGACTCGAGAATTCCCCAGAGCTCTTTTCCGCTATTTCTGTTAGTGCTTGCTTCAGTCCATGGAATGATCACTATTGGGAACTCGAGTCCTTTAGATTTATGGATAGTGAGCAAATGGACACCATGAGCTTCTGTCTTTGGAACGGAACTTGTGTCGAACATATGCATATTTTGCATATAATCTCGGATTGATATTAGAAACGCGGCTATATGCCCACCTTCTGCCTCTATGCTTGCTGCTATGGTCCTTATTGCATTCCAATGCTCTAAGTATGGCAGGCGTTGTTCGTCGCAGAGAATCGAAGCCTCGAGCTGCGCATTCTTCCATAAATAGGCGATAAGCTCCATGAGGGGCATGTGATCTGACATTGGACGCAATTCTCGATAGAATGAAATCATTCGTTCTACTGAATTTTTATCATTGGGATTCAGTTCTTTTGGTATACCAGCCTCGAGATCGGCCAGGCTCTTTTTCTCAGTGAGGATGCTTACAAATCCATCGTTAGAAATTCGACATAAGGGGCTACGGAGCACTGCGGCTGTGGCAAAAAGATCATCAGCATCTACGAGAAGACGTAAAAGGTAGTAAAGGTCATTTATCGGCTCTTCAGAGAAGAGGCTGGCGGCGGTATCGCTTACAAAGGGAATGGCTAGCATACGTAGATATTTTTCGATTTCGTATTGACGACTTGTTGTGCGCATGAGGACAGCGATATCGCTGTATTCGGCCTTTCTAAGCGATGTTTCAGAGTGATTTGCTTCTCTTGCTGCAGGATCCTGCATTTGCTTTTCATTTCGGATAAAAAGAGGATTAGAAGATTCGACAGCGTTGCGTATCCACAGAGCTAGCCTAAAAGCCATTGACTCCCTTACGGAATATAAGCTGCCGGTTTCTTCTAGTGGTGTCTTGCTAGTTATGCAATGATATTCTATACGGGAGGAAAAGCCTTGAGGTTCTTCTTTATCAGAATCTGCAATGCTTCTTGTTTCCATGTCTTCATATCGAGCCTCGAAAGGTTGTGGATTCTCTGGGTTGGCTGGTTGCATAACGATGCGAAAAAGCTTGTTGAAGAATTCGATTAGTTGGCTTGTGCTACGGTAGTTTCTGGTGAGCGAAAGAGGAGCTGCCATTAGCTCATCGGCTAGGCCCTTGAATACACTTACATTTGCACCACGGAAGAGGTAAATTGATTGTTTCTCATCTCCGACAAAAAACAATTTTCCTCTGCGAATCTCATCACCTTCTTTGCTTAAGAGAAAAAGGAGTTGCTTCTGAAGCTCGTTGTTATCCTGGAATTCATCGATGAGGATATACTGAAAACGAGAGGCCCAAAAAATGCGCCTGTCTTCATGCTTGGACAGAATGTCTACTGCTAATGCGCCTAGATCTTTGTAATTCATGATATTAGCTATGCACTTTTCTTCACATAGCATGTCGGCGTATTCATCGAGCCGATTCATTATAGCGTAATAGGTCGGCAAAAACTCCTCGAAATCTAAAACTTGAGAGATTTTATCCTGAAACGATTTATCTTTAAGCTCTTTGGCAAGCTCCTTGATAGCGGATTCTGTTTCATTTCGGCCTATGCTTCGCATATTAAGGGCATTTTCTGGCTTTTCCATGTAATCGAGAAAGTCTCTCAAACCTGTAAGATCACAAGAAAAGCTAGAGACCGCTTTTGCCATGCGAATAGCTTGATTAGTTCCTTCTTTGAAATCATGGTTTGGTTCTCGGTGAGCGATTTCCAGTATATTGAGCGCGATATCATGTATTTTATTTGATATTTCTGCAGCTATTTTCCTGAATTCTTGTTCTCCAATCTGAGCCGAGCTGCGACAGATTTGCTTGCCTTGCCAATTCGGTTCGACATTTGCCCTTCCGAAAGAGGCAAAAAGGTCCTGAACCACGGCTTCAAAACCAAAGGTGGCAACGAGGCTTTCTAGCCCATTTTCTTTCTGATTGTCGAGGACATATCGGTATGCGGTCTTTTCTGCAATACGAGCGCACTTGCTCTCGTCTATTTTAAAGTCTGGAGTATAGCCATATAAGGTGGCAGTCTGAGCCACGATTTCGCGGCAGAAAGAGTCGAGCGTCTGGATATGCGCTTGCACAAGGCTTTTAGCAAGAGCTGGACTATCATTTGCAAATGGGCTCAGAGTCAGTTGGACTCGCTGGAACATTTCTGCTGCTGCCTTGCGAGTAAATGTAAGGGCCAAGATACGCTCTGGATCTACATTTTTCTGAAGCACAAGATATAGAAAACGACCTACCAGTGCTCTTGTTTTGCCTGCTCCCGCTCCCGCTGTAACGATGGCTGTATCCTCGGTATATGCGGCCTTTTTTTGAAAATCGTCGAGCTTGAGCGCTTCGAGGTCGAATGAATCTTGCTGCGGTTTCATTATAACTCCAGAAAATACCAGTATCTGCAAAGGGGTTTGAATTGGCAGTCTTCACAGACTGCCCGATCGAGCGCAGGATCCAGAAAATTTCCGGCTTTTACTGCCGAAGAGGCAGTTCGCAACATGTCACGTAGCGCAGAGCGGACATCTCCCGTTTCATTACTGTAAGTATATGCTGATTTCATCTTAGGCACTGTTGGAGGCTTGATATATCCGAGAGCTTCCGCTTTTTCGATCGACCAATAAAAAGCCCCGTCTATACGGCCCCCGGAAGTCTCCAACAAAAGAGCATAAGAGGGTATCTGGATTTCTTGAAGTAAAAGTGCGCTATCGTTATATCCGTTTACTTCTTCCTCTTGAGTTTCATCAGAAGATACTAGTTCGTCCAAAGCCGAGGGCATGGCACTAAGTTTCATTTTAGATATGGATGGTATGCTGTTCTTTTTATAATCCACAATTACATAACATTTTATATTGCCAAGGCTTTCATCTTGCCTGCTAAAGAGGCAGTCGATTCTTCCTCCGAGAATTGCTTCTTCATCTGTAAATTCATTCCTAAGCTCTACTTCAAACCCTTCGCGCTCATAAGCTGAAAACATCTTCTGCTCGAAATTCCAAAGTTCATGGAGTCTATGGCTTGCACGCGGTACAAGAGCCGATAGGATAGGGCGAAGTCCATTGCCATACTCGAGGAGAATTCTCTCTGCTTCGATGCGCAGGGTTGAGTTTAGAGCTCTCTGAAATTCATTCTCAGCTTGGCCATCTTTATGGTTTCGCGGAAGTCTTTGGATAGCGAGTCTATATGCGCGATGATAAAAGTTACCGATAGCTATGGCGCTATCGTCTCTAGCATAGACATCGCTTAGCCTCATCCTGCTGGCAAACCAGCGGAACCCACACCGCGATCGATCTTCTAGCGAAGAAGGGCTAAAAATAGAATAATTCTTTTCTAAATCTATACTTTTAGTTTCATCTAGAAAACGACGTGCTATTGCGGTCTCGATAGGTTTTGGATGAGAATAGTTCTTTGTAGCAGTTTTTTGTTCTTCA
>DMNL01000124.1 GCA_003452735.1 Spirochaetaceae bacterium | reverse complement strand
CTCTTGCCACCAGAGCGAGGGCCCATTGTTTTCCGCGACGGAGTTTTTCAGATCGACATGAGCCGCATAGAAGAGAAAGGCGATATAGACCTCGAGCTGAAAAAACTTATCGACAATATTATGAAACCTTGAGGAAGGCATCTACAGATGAGCCTACAATATCAATAGAAAGCGAAGTTTATATAAAGCCCGCTTTGCGGCCAATACTGCATACAATATAGAAGGCAACTGAGGGATAATTTCGATGATCAAGAGCTATTCGTGGAATGTAAATGGGCTTCGCGCTTGCGCAGAAAAAGGCTTCCTAGACTGGGTTGAGACGACTGCCGCTGATTTTATCTGTATCCAGGAGATCAAATTACAGGAGCCCCAACTGACTGATGAGCTTCGCCATCCTATAGCATACAACGGGAAGCGCTACCATAGTTTCTGGGCTTTCTCCGAAAGGAAGGGCTATTCCGGAACAGGGCTCTATGTGCTTCGCGAGCCGGTTTCGGTGACTAAGCTGGGTATTTCCGAATTCGATATCGAGGGCAGAACTGTCATCGCCGATTATGGCGGATTTCTAATAATGAGTGCTTATTTCCCCAACAGCCAAGAAGCAGGTATGCGGCTCGACTATAAACTCCGTTTCTGTGATGCAATCCTCGATTTCTGCAATTTCGAACGTTCAAAAGGCAAACATGTGATAGTAGCGGGGGATTATAACATAGCCCATAAGCCTATCGATCTAGCCCGTCCTGAGCAAAACGAAGGCAATGCCGGATATTTACCCGAAGAGCGAGCTTGGATGGACAAATTCACCTCCATAGGCTACATTGATACATTCCGATTGTTCTGCAAAGAGCCGGGTAGATATACATGGTGGAGCTATCGCTCCCCAAAAGCCAGAGAAAAGAATATCGGGTGGCGCTTAGACTACCACTGCGTCGATGAAGAGTTTTCGCCGGCTCTGCTTGCAGCCGATATACACGCCGAAGTAATGGGATCCGATCATTGTCCTGTGTCGCTTTTTCTCGATCTGTGATAGTATCGAATTGCTTTGAAAAAATTGACCGGCTCGAAGTCGGCTCCTTGTTTTTGGTTCATCTGGAGGATTTGGCATGCGTGTTCGCTATAATGCGCCGGTTACTCTTACATTTACATTGTGTGCGGCTATCGTGCTCATACTAAGTCAGACTATTATGCCTGCAATAATCCCTAATCTATTTTCAACACCGACGCCCTTTAGAACCAATGTATTCATGGATTATGTCAAACTCTTCACTCATGTGCTTGGGCATGCAAACATTCAGCACTTTATTAGCAACTTCACGATGATCCTGCTTCTGGGACCTATTCTTGAGAGCACATACGGTTCGGGTTTTTTGCTCATAAGCATACTCATCACGGCGCTTGTCACAGGGCTTTCGAATGCCTTTCTTTTCCCGAATGTAGTGCTTCTTGGCGCTTCTGGTGTGGTTTTCATGATGATCATGCTTTCGTCTATAACGAATTTCTCAAAAGGAGAAGTGCCGCTTACCTTTATTCTTATCATGATTATATATTTAGGTGGACAGATCTGGGATGCTCTTACAAAGCAGGACAATATCTCCCAGTTTTCTCATATTATAGGAGGCCTTGTCGGTAGCTTCCTTGGTTTCTATCATAAAAAATGAACGTAAGAGGACAAAATTTGAGGTGTCATTATGTATGGAAGAATAAGAGATGAACTCGAGAAGGATCTCGAAGGGCTTCGCACCGAAGGTACCTACAAAGATGAGCGCATAATAGTTACTCCGCAGGGAGCAACCATTCGCGTTTCAGATGGTGCAGAAGTGCTTAATTTTTGCGCGAATAATTATCTAGGTCTTGCTAATGATCCAAGCATCCGAAAGGCTGCCGTGAGAGCTATGGAGGAATTTGGCTATGGCCTATCTTCGGTTCGTTTCATATGTGGAACGCAAGCGCAACACAAGGAGCTCGAGCGACGAATAGCAGATTTTCTTGGAATGGAAGATGCTATTCTTTTTTCGTCTTGCTTCGATGCGAATGGAGCCGTATTCGAGCCCCTTCTCGATGAAGAATCGGCGATCATAACCGATAGCTTGAATCATGCCTCGATAATCGATGGAGTACGTCTATGTAAGGCAAAGCGTTGGATATACAAGCATGCAGATATGAGAGATATCGAAGAAATTGATCCTGAGACTGGCAAGCCACTAAAAGGACTCGAACGCTGTCTTAAGGAAGCTCAAGGTAGCCACAGGATAATGATCGCAACCGATGGTGTATTTTCCATGGATGGCGACATTGCCAATCTGAACGCAATTTGCGATTTAGCAGAAAAATATGGTGCGCTTGTGATGGTCGACGATTCGCATGCAACTGGTTTCATGGGGACAGCTGGACGAGGCACCTGGGAACACTGTGGAGTCGGGGGTAGGGTAGATATCATAACTACGACCTTTGGGAAAGCTCTCGGAGGAGCCTCGGGTGGTGTCATCGCTTCCTGTAAAGAAATCGTCGAGTATATGCGACAGAAAGGGCGACCATATCTTTTTTCGAACACCCTTGCACCAGCCATTGTAGGTGGGACTCTGCAAGCACTCGAGCTTATCACTCGCTCTTCCGAGCTTAGAGACAGGCTCGACTCGAACACTAAGCTCTTTCGCAGCCTTATGACAAAAGCGGGGTTCGATATAAGAGAGGGCGAACATCCAATCTGCCCTGTAATGCTATACGACGAAAAACTTGCTCATAGAATGGCCGATGAACTTCTTTCCGAAGGCATTTATGTGATAGGCTTTTCCTTTCCCGTTGTGCCTAAAGGCAAAGCGCGAATCCGCGTTCAGATATCAGCGGCTCATACTCAAGAGCAGATAATTGAGGCAGTTGAGGCATTCAAGAAAGTGGGGAAGAAGCTTAGAGTGATCTAAATCGGATGAATGATTTTCTCTATCTTGAAACTTCGTTTGACAAGATTCCTTGTTGGTTAGATACTCTTTACCTTTATGCCAATTATTGATATTTTTACTGAAAATTAAATCGATTTTTTCTCTTAGAGGTAAGAACTATGCCTACATATGAATATGAGTGCAGGAAATGCGGTTATACATTCGAAGCATTTCAATCTATCAATGATGATCCTCTTAAAACCTGCCCTCTGTGCGGAGGGGCAGTAAAAAGGTTAATCTTTGGGGGCAGCGGCATAATATTCAAGGGTCCGGGTTTTTATATTACCGACTCGAAGAAAAGCCAATCCGCAGCTACAGGCTCTGAGAAATCCTCATCGTCTTCCGTAAATTCCAGTCATTCTGAAAGCTCCAAAGAAGGAACCAAAGAGACCCCAAAGACGGATCCATCCGAGAAAGCGAGCTAGAGAGAATGCAATAAATGCCTTGGCTGAGCCTAAGCTAAGGCTTTCCTTAGATCTTCAAGAGATAAATCCAACAACTCAGGCCTAGAAATCAAGCGATAGAATGTCGATGCAGCTTGGGAAAAAATAAAGCCATCTGCAATACGCTCATCGAGCGTTATTTTTATATCTATATAGCGCTGTCTGGTTCGCGTTCCTCCATGCCATAGCTCTTTAGAAAAAGCCTTGCCTATTGCTACAAATATGCTTGCGGTTCCCCACTCATAGAGGTGATGGAAAGGAGCATCGAGACCAAGCGAGCCCAAGTTTGCAAAATAGATGCTTGTATAGAGAGGATCCATCCGCAGAAGACTCCAGGGTGCAAGATTGATGCTATCAAGAAGTCTGTAAATTGTCATCAGCACTGCTTTGCCACCTGGGATCTTATGAAAAATGCCTGCGAAGCGTTCACCTTCGCCTTCTCCATGGATACGAGCTTCGAGAATTGCATCGCTCATCCTTGCATTAATGCTCGAGAATGAATCCTCCGGTTCTAGATAAATCTTGGCATTTACTTCAGGGGCATCGATAGTGAATTCTTGCTTGACAATATAAGAAAAGCATATGTGCTTTCGCTGATAGAGCGCTCGTCTATGGATAAAGCGATTTAGCTGTGGGTAGAGAGAGATTGTCCTTAATGCTACCGTCATAATGAGTCCAAAAAGTGTAAAGCGATCTTGGTCTTTCTTTGATGTCTGGCTTGTATTTATTGTCTTAAGGTAGGCAAGAGCATTTTCGATGTTTATTTCCTTTTCATAATAGACGGCAGACTCATTACGGCCACGCATCATGTATGGCATTAAAGCATTGAGAGCATGTTGGCCAGTAATACGTATTCCATCACAGCGGTCTCGGAATAACATTGTGACTCAAATATAGGAGAAAAAAAGGCTTAAGTAAACTGGAGTAGGGGTCCAGATCGCTTTCTATCGTACTGATAAAATGCTGTCTAATATGATTATCGTCAAAAGAGTCCTTTACGGGCGGTGGCAATCAGTGCACGCGCTAGATAGTACATGGGATCTATGAATGGTATTTCGATGTCTTTTTGAGAAAGAACAAGGGGCACTTCTGTGCAACCCGCTACAATGGCTTCGGCTCCTTGGTTCTGAAGAATATGGGCTGCCTCTAGTAAAAGATGCTTTGGTTCATTGCCGAGATTACCTGCTTTTATGCCTTTCGAACCATAGATCGCCTCCACAACCAGGGATCGGTGTAAAGCTTCATCAGGCCATATTATGTCCTTATCAGGGAAAGCTGTTTCGAAAAGCATTGCTTGACGCGTGCCCATCGTGGCAAGGATGCCAAGATTCCTAATAGGAGGAGAGAATTCCTTAAGGGCTATGCTGGTCTCTTCAAAGGCAGAAAGAATATGCAAAGTGCAATTATGGCGGATCCGATCTAGAAGGGCATGGGCCGTCATACAGGGCATGCCGGCTATATCAGCGCCAGCCGCAAGCAACCTTCTAGCTGAGCTAAGCATAGCTGGTAGAGGATTTGTACCACCTTCAAGAAGAAATTTCGTCCTATCTGGGATAGAAGGATCCGAATCCACGATGATATGAAGATGGCCTTGATCGGAAGTTGCACTATCGAGCCTAACCAGCATCGAAAAGAAAGCTGCGGTTGCTTCTGGCCCCATTCCACCCAAAATACCAATGGTTCCATTTTTCATGGCGTTATAATGGTACCCAAGATGCCCAACTATGTAAATAAGGGGAGTTTCCTCTCGTGATATTATTTTTCCTCTTGCGGTCTTGCAGATTCGGATTCATAATCATAGAGCCTTATAGAGATTTGTAAAGCAAGGAGGTCTGCATGGCTGAACAAAAAAAGAAGGGCGCCTTGGATTGGTACTTTAAGTCCAATCTACTGACGCGAATACTGATCGGCCTAGTGTTGGGTGCTATTGTCGGCATCATTCTGGGGTTCTTTCCTTCCTCAGTGAAACC
>DMNL01000135.1 GCA_003452735.1 Spirochaetaceae bacterium | reverse complement strand
TGAAGGGACTCTGCCCTGTAAACTCCATGCCAGCCATTATCATCCTGGCTACCCAGAAAAATATGATATCGTAACCAGTTACCAAGGCACTTGTAGGGTAGAAATATCTTAGGTCTTCCGTATCCTCAGGCCAGCCAAGCGTACTGAAAGGCCAAAGCCAACTTGAAAACCATGTGTCTAGGACATCTTCGTCCTGATAGATATTGCTGGAGCCACAGTGTGTGCATACCGTTGGGTCTTCGCGGCAGACCATCATGGTGCCGCAATCGATGCAATAGAACACTGGTATGCGGTGCCCCCACCAAAGTTGGCGAGAAATACACCAGTCGCGAATATTTTCGAGCCAATGGCGATAGGTGTGCTCCCACTTTTTCGGGAAAAAGACAACGTCACCATCTTGCCAAGCCTTTAGAGCCTTATCTGCGAGGGGTTTCATTCGTACAAACCATTGCCTAGAGAGATATGGTTCTACGGCGCTATGGCATCTGTAGCAGTGACCGATCGCATGCACGATTTTTTCTTCGCTTTTTAGAAGGCTCTGTGCCTCGAGGTCTGCAAGCACCGCTTTGCGGGCATCGAGTACATTTAGACCGCGATATTTCTCTGGAACGGCATCCGATAGAGTCGCATCCGGATTGAGAATATTGATATTCTCGAGTCCATGACGCTGGCCTACTAGAAAATCATTCGGATCATGGGCTGGTGTTATTTTGACCAGGCCTGTACCGAATTCCGGATCCACATAGCTGTCTTCAATTATGGGGATTATGCGCTCCGTAAGGGGTAAATGAACTTTCTTGCCGATTATGCTACGATAGCGCTTGTCGTCGGGATGAGCCGCAACAGCAGTATCGCCCAGCAGTGTCTCTGGACGAGAGGTCGCAATTTCGATCTTGCCATTAGGGCACTCTGGACAAGGCCCATCCACAAGTTCGTACCAGATGTACCATAGAGAACCTGGTTCATCCTCGTGTTCCACCTCGTCGTCCGAAAGAGCAGTACCGCAGGACGGACACCAGTTTACAAGGTATTCGCCCCGATATATCAGATCTCTTTCGTAGAGCCTAACAAAGACTTCTCGGACGGCTTTCGACAATCCTTCATCCAAAGTGAATCTTTCCCTGCTCCAGTCGAGACTGGATCCAATTCTAGCAAGTTGATTATCGATGAAGGCACGATGCTCACTCGCAACTTTCCATGTCTCTTCGATGAAGGCTTCACGTCCCATTGTCTCGCGGTTTCGCCCTTCTTTTCTAAGTTTGCGTTCCACTACATTCTGGGTTGCTATGCCTGCATGATCTGTACCAGGCAGCCAAAGCGTCGGAATTCCTTTCATGCGACGATACCTAATCTGGATATCCTGTAAGCAGTTATCAAGTGCATGCCCCAAATGTAGAGCACCTGTTACATTGGGAGGAGGAATTACTATTGTAAAGGGCTTTTTCCGCTTGTCGATTTTTGGCTGAAAAAGGCCTTCGAGCCTCCACATTTCGTAGATGCGCTCTTCGAACGATTTGGGGTCGTAAGCTTTTGCAAGCTCGACTGATTTCATGCTCTCCTCCGCATTGCACTTATTCCATCGATATCATCGAATTATTGGAAGTGCACAAAAGAATACCCCAAAACCAAGGCCGCGGGGAAGGGGGCAAAATGATTTTTCAACCTCTTTTCAACGCCATTTTTCTGTATCATAATAGCAGCTATGAGAGAAACAGAACCATGGAAATTCCTCGATGCATATCGAGGTCGCGTTTTTTCGGACAGATGGCCTACTATTCCACAACTATTCGACATTACAACAGATCGCTTCCCCGATAGAGCATGCTTTACGATATACAGCCCTCAGAGAATGAGCACAAATTATAGAGAAACGCATGAAATCATTTTGAAGGTTGCTTCATATCTCACTTCGATTGGCCTAGGACCAGGTAGTCATATAGCGGTGACAGGCAAGAACTCTCCAGAATGGGGCATAGCTTATATCGCAGTTCTCTACACAGGTGCAGTCGTTGTTCCCATAGACTATCAGCTGTCGACACAAGATATAATAACACTAATGCATGCTGGCGATGTAACGGCAGCCTTCGTCGACGAAGAGAAATACGAGCATATCAAGAAAGATTTTGCAGGAATCCCCTGTTTTGGCCTTGCCAGAGGTGTGGAAAGCTTTATCTATGATTTGGAGCCACCGGCGGGTTTCGTTTTTACCCCTCCTCAAGTTCCGGTACAAAGCACCGCAGCCATACTTTTCACCTCAGGCACAACAGGCGATCCCAAGGGAGTCATGCTTAGCCACGAGAACCTTGTCTCTGACTGTTTCTTGGCTCAATCAAACCTGAATATCTCCGAACAAGATATATTCTACGCACTTTTACCAATCCACCATTCGTACACGATGCTGGCAGTCTTTATCGAGTCTTTCTCGGTCGGAGCGGAGACTGTCTTTGGTAAGCGCATGGTTGTCAAACAAATTCTCTCGGATCTCAAAGAAGCCAAGATCACCATGTTCCTCGGAGTGCCAATGCTCTTCAATAAGCTCCTAACAGGTATTCTGAAGGGAGTCAAGGAAAAAGGTGCACTTGCCTATGGCTTAATTAGGACTTTGATGGCAATTTCGGGCTTTATCAAGAAGACTTTCGGTGTAAATCCTGGAAGAGCTTTCTTTGGTTCAATCCTCGAAAAAGCAAGCCTATCTTCGATTCGCATCTGTATTTCGGGAGGCGGCCCACTAGATCCAAAGGTATTCAGGCAGTACAACCAGCTCGGCATAGACTTTGTCCAGGGCTATGGTCTTACCGAGACCTCGCCAATACTCACTCTCAATCCAGTCGAACATTACAAAGAGACATCGGTCGGGAAAGTGCTTCCAGAGGTAGAGATGATTATAGACAACCCCAACGAGGATGGTATTGGCGAAATCGTGGTCCGCGGTCCGATGGTAATGCAGGGGTATTACAAGATGCCAGAAGAAACGGCAGAAGTCCTTTCGCCAGATGGTTGGCTGCGAACTGGCGATGTCGGGAAACTAGACGATGAGAACTATCTATACCTTGCGGGCAGAATAAAGAATGTAATTGTCACCGAAGGTGGCAAGAACGTCTACCCGGAGGAAATCGAAAACGAGTTCCAACTCTATGACGAAATCGACCAAATCCTTGTACGAGGCTATATACCTGAAGGCAAGACTGTGGCTGAAGAAATCGAAAGCCTCATATACCCAAATCAAGATTGGATTTCGCAGAATCACCTTTCGCCTGAACAAGTGGAAGAGCGGATTCATGACATCGTAACTGAAGTAAATCAAAGGCTGCGCTCTTATGAGAAGATTACGCGAATTCATATTCTCAAAGAGCCACTCGAGATGACCACTACACAGAAGCTCAAACGACACATCGCAAAGGGATAAGAAACTTGCTTTAATAGCTGGAATGTTGCTGTCTCGATTATTCGTCAATTATATTGAGCTCACTCTATAAGAAGATGTTGTAAACATTGACCAGAATGCTTCATAGTTGCACAATGTCCTTATGTATTGCGATGCTCACCTTCACCTTGTAGATCTTGACCAGCATGATCCAGGCTTTGCGTATAGAGCTCTGTCATATGACTGGCGAGGTGCGGTTGTATCTCATGATCCTGAAGAATTTTTACAAAGCGAAGCCTTGCGTGTTAAGCTGCCTTTTACGATTGCCGGCTTTGGAATTCATCCTCAAGAACCAGATATGCAGCATGCCGAGTTTCTCAGCATGCTCTGTGCGCAAAGAAAAATAGATTTTATAGGAGAAGCAGGCTTCGATTTCTTTGGCGACAAGCCACTGCGGTCGAGAAGCGCTGAAGCCATGCAATTGCAGCTCGAAGCTTTTCTTTTTCAGGTAAAGCTGGCAGATCATGCCAGACTTCCGCTTGTAATTCACATTAGAAAGGCGACAGATGTCATTATGGCTAATGGCCGCGAGCTTAGGCGCTTGCCTTCGATCATTTTCCATTGCTGGCCAGGAAGGCTCGAAGAAGCTCAAATGATTTTGAAAAAAGGAATAAACGCCTATTTTTCCTTTGGTACGCCATTATTGAGGGATTCGAGGCATGCAATAGAGTCCTTGAAGAGTCTTCCTGTTTCGAGGATTCTTTCTGAGACAGATGCTCCCTGGCAACCGCCTCATGGAGCTGAATACACAAGTATTAATCATATTGTCGATGTCGTCGAAAAAATGGCCTCTGTACTCAACATGAACCAGGAAGAGCTAAAACATAAACTCGCTCTGAATTTTACAGACGCATATCTTATAGAAGGCCCCAAATAGAAGACCCAAAAAATCTAACAGAATGGAGCAAGATATATGGTAGAGCCCATAGAAAAAATCGGTCCATCTGAAAGAACCGAAGGATCATTTCTTGATAGGACGAGAATAATCGCAGGCGATGATGGACTTGCTAGACTCGCCTATGCAAGGGTGGCGGTCTATGGGCTTGGCGGTGTCGGAGCTGCCTGTGCACTGGATCTCGTTCGCGCTGGAGTTGGTTATCTCCATGTCATAGATTATGACATTGTAGAGTATTCTAACCTCAATAGGCTCGCCTTTGGGTATAATAGATATGCTGGGATAGCCAAGACAAAAGCATTCACCGATGCGGCCAAAGAAATCAACCCTGCAATCCAAATTGTAAGCGAAAATATATTTTTCTCAGCCGAATCTGCAGCGCAAATAATTGCACGCGAGTGCTGTTTTCACGCAGATTGCATTGATTCGCTTAGCCCCAAGGTGAATCTTATCGCCTCGCTATACCTCGAGCGCTTAATTTTCATATCGAGCATGGGAACCGCAGGCCGAATAATGCCCGAGTCGCTTAGGCTTGGCACAATGCAAGAGGTGAAAGGCTGCCCTCTTGCACGCGCGCTGCGTCAGCGACTCGGCAAAATGGCGATTCCTTTCGATTTTCCTGTAGTATGGTCGGACGAACCTCCTATAAAGCCAATCTGTTTAGAAGGGAAGCGTCGCATTCAGGGTTCAATGCCTTTTGTGCCCCAGACTGCTGGCCATATCATGGCTTCTTGGATTGTCAGGACAATCTTGAAGAAACAGTCTTCCTGACTGGTTCTTTTCGAGCTCTGCTTGCTTTGTCTATTCAGCATCAGCACCGAACAGAAATCTTTGTGGATTGTCAGAACAGAAAAGACGCTTCAGCTCTGTACTTAGAATACTCTCGGAAAAATACTCTAGATAATCCCTATATGAACGAACCTTGAAAAGATTTACCATGAAATCAGAGCCAAATAGAATGCGCTTTATTATCTTTTCCTTTTCAGGTTTTTTTAAGCGACCTAGCGTAGAGTCTAGCTCCTCATAGAACGAAGGTTCTCCTGCGGTGAATGAAAAATCAGTATATACATTGGGGTATTCGATAATAAAGTCGAAGATTTCCTTACGCCAATCAGCCTGTTCTTTGCCGCCTATAGTTCGAATATGGCGCTTGCCCATGTGGGCAAAATTCAAGGTTAGCCTCGGATATTTTTGTAGCACAGGCTTATATCTAGATGGAGCAGTGAATTTCAATGATTCTTCCAAAGAGATGATGCGATAACCCTGATCGTCACAGTGCGTTGTAATCGGAATGCCTTTGGTCTCGGCAAAGCTATATAGCAATTCGACTTTTTCTCTTTCCGCTTGATCTTCGGGCCAGGGGTCAAAGCCCAATGGCGGATAGAGCTTTATCCCGGAAAAGATACCATAACTCTGAGGAGCAGTATTTCCGTCGTAAGAAAAAGAAAAAAACCGCTTTTCTATATCATCTTCGTTTTTTGTATAGTCGTTGAACCATTGGTCGAGAAAGCTAGAAAGCTCTTCAGCTGTATAATGTCCTGTATTTATACCTAGGAATGGATAGACTCTCAGAAAGCCCGAAGGCCTTTTCTCTCTGTAGGTGCAAATCGCAAACAATACATCTATGATCTGGGCTTCGATCCATTTCTGTGGTGGACGATTATAGTAGGTTTGTGGAGAAAAGGATGAGGGAGCAAGAAAATCCATGATAAGAGGAGTTAGTACGAAAGAAGAGAATTGTTGATCTGCTACATGAAGCGCTCCATTCCTTAATGGTGGAGGCTTCATAAAGCTGGGTGTTCCCTTAGGCTCCTTGAATTGGCCAGATAGATCATCCTCTAGCAGGAATAATATATCAGCACAATCATTATCCATCACAGCTAGCAGGTTTCTCAATTTCTCACCGCCTCTCTTGAGTAGAGAGGAAGCAAGATAGTCGAATGATGCAATCTGTGAATAAATGACTTCTCTTGGCCTATGTCGCATAGATTCGATAATCGATACAAAAGCGGGATGAGATAGATTTAAAAGATGGCAATGAATGTCATAGAACGCAGCCTCTTGCATTATGGCTCCTTCGTTATATTGCGATTTAGGATTTAGCTTTATCTCTGAACGACGAGTTTGCAACTGCAATGCCTAATATGATTAGAATTACACTCAATCCTTGGCTCCAGTTGAATTGCTCTTTTCGTATCAAGACTCCAGCCAGCACTGTTATGACCGTGACGAGATTGGTGAACACCGCAGACTGCGAAGCCTTGAGTTGAGAGAGAGAATAATTGATGAGGAAAAATGCTCCCACAGAGGAGAGTATTCCTAGATAGACTATACCGCCCCAGACTCCAGCTGTTCTATTCCATTCACCAAACAAATAGCCTAAATTGCCCTTCCCCTTGATATTTTCCCAGAGCGCAGGGATCGAGAAACAGATAGCCGCCGACCACATCATCGCAAAGGTTCGCTCCACTGGCGAAAAGCTTTCTGCAGCTTTCTTGCTTGTGATATTGAAAAATACTGCACTGAGCATAGATCCAGTCAAGAATAGAACGCCAATAGGCTTTGTTTCATTATTGTAACCTTGTCCAAATACCGCCACAAAAATCACACCAACAATCGACATCGCAAGACCAATCGATTGAAGAGTATTGAGGCGCTCTTTTAAAAGCAAAGCTTCCATTATTGCAACACCGGCAGGCAATGCTCCTAGGATTATGCCTGCAACATTAGTCGCGGAATTCGCAAGTCCATATGTCTCAAAAGTGAAGTAGGCAATAGGTTGAAATAAGCACATAAGCGCTAGAAGCCTGATGGGTTTCCCTTTGAAGTTCACCTTTATCATCCCTGCGACGGCAAGAATACTCATCAATAGAGCGGCAATTACGAAGCGCATGGCAAGCAGCTCCATTGGGTTCAGAACTTCAAGAGCTTCCTTTGTCATAAGAAAAGAAAAGCCAAATATTGTGGAATAGCCTATACCTGCTAGAATACCGCCCATTTTATTCATATTTATAGTATATTATAGTAATATTAGATAAAGGAAATAGCCATGATGCAAACCGATGTCGAGGCCTTCTGGACTAGTTTCGAACAAGAAATTGGAGACAAAATTATCTCGAAGACTATGGGTCAGCATTTTAGCTCGAAGAAATCACAAGGCGAATGGGGCCTTCTTGTGTTGACCACTTTATCTATTCGCTTTCGGCCTACTCCAGGCGAGAACTGGTTCCAATCTCTATTTAGAATGGCTACACCTAAAGTCCCTAAGGAACCAGCCTCGGACATCGTTTTACCCTTAGCCTTGATAACATCGATCGAGCTGCCCAAAAAGCATTTCTTCGACTTTCTTTTTAGTCCTCCTTTTACAATTTTTACTTTGAGATACCGCCTTGGAGACGAAGAGCATAGTGTTTTATTGGGAGCAGATCCCAAATCAGAATTATTTACGAAGCTTATGTCAACAATTCCTGTCATGAAGGGAAAATGACTAATATTTATACACAGCTCGAAAAAGCGAACTTGCTTTTCTTCGAATATGGCATTACAGCGCTTGATTCATATTTCGATGAGAAACCTCGGCCAATAAAATTTCTTGCGGTACAATGTTCGCTGATAGAGTTAGCTCGAGCTTTTGCCTCTCTGGAATACCCTGGTCTACCCTATGCCGATGCATCTCTATACGATGAAGCGCGATTTATCTGTAGCGAAGATGCGTTAGAAGAAGACCTTGGTAATCCTTGGATGAATTTCAGAAGAAATCCCTCCAATGGCGTATTCTACGATAAAGGCAATATATATAATTCCCTTAAGCTTCGAAGCATTCCCACACTCTTCTCAGAGTCTCCAGAGCTAGAAAGGTCATTATTCGATTTCACCCTCATGGCTACCTTCTCTGAGATTCCTCCTAGCTTACCTAAATCACTTTCTGTTCCGACTTCGCCATCTATCCTTTTACAGCGAGATCTTCTTGTAGGCATTCTTTCTGGGCCCTATCCAGCCTCCGGATTTGAAGTACTCAAGCAAAGCGGATTTATTGCGCGAGAATGGCCCGAAATCGCGCTTCTCGACAATGTCGATCATTCAAAGGACTTCCATCCCGAAGGTAATGGATGGAACCATACTATGCAGACATTTTCGTATCGAAAGAATCGGGATCTTATTCTTTCACTTGCTCTGCTTCTCCATGATATCGGGAAATGGGAATCGAAAAGCTATGAAGGCCATCGCTTCGACAGACATGCTGAATTAGGAGCAAGACGTGCAGAAAAATTTCTTTCTCGTTTAGGCTTCTCCGAAGAAATCCAAAAAGATGTCAAATTCCTCATTCGCTATCATATGATGCCAGCGGCATTGCCTACGCTTCCTATTCAAAAGACAGAGGAGCTGATAAGGGATCCGCGCTTTCCTCTCTTGCTCGAGCTCTTTCGTTGCGATGAATTCTCGAGTTTCAAGGATGCCGAACGATATTATGATGCATGCAACACCTATCGATCTATTTGTCGCAATCTCAGAAATCCATATAGAAAAGCCGATGGATCTAAAGTCTATGCATCAAGACGCTCAGATTCGCACTTTTCATGAAGCAAGTAGCCATGGACTATAAGACAGAGCCCACCGCGGTGGCCTAAAAGAAACAAGTTCTCCATAGTGATCTATAAGTAAACTTACTATTTTTTGATCCAGCGGCATTGATTTCATTTTTTGGAATGCACTTAGAGGACATATTGGATCGCGATAAGGGCGCTCTCCTACAAGTGCTTCGAATACATCGACTACGGCGATGATCTTTGACTCCAAGGGAATATCCTTGCCTGTCAAGCCCTCGGGATATCCGGAACCATCTTCTCTCTCGTGGTGATAGAGCACAATTGGGCTAAGTCGCTCATATTCCTTAAAGTTCCTAAGAATACGCGCAGAAATCGCTGGATGCTGTTTCATCTGTACAAACTCGCATGAATCGAGCTTGCCATTTTTGGTAAGGATGTTGTTTGGTATACCTATTTTACCAATATCATGGAGCAGTGCAGCAATATAGAGATCCTTGAGTTTTTTGCCTCTAAATCCGAGATTCTTCCCAACAAAAAGAGCAAGCATGGCAACATTCCTCGAATGGCTCGCAGAGATTCTTTCAGTCTGCTCAAAGAGATATATGATAGATTCGAGACCGCGAGTATCCAGAAAGGTGTTAGCTTTCCTATAATAATGCTGAAAAATGGAAACAGCGATAAACCCTATAAGCAGTACTATAATGATGGAATCCAATAAGCTATGGCTTGTGAAATTAGCAGATATTGGAATTCCATAAGTGGTCTTTCTACCATGCACTAAATCGATCCTGAAATCCTTAGCCGAGACAGTATCTAATAGTCTCTGGGCCTGGATAATCGCCACGCCAACCATATTTGGAACGGTAGTTTCATCGTCGCCGTTGCGGATTGGACACTCTATTCGCAATAGTTCTCCATCGAGAATGACATCAAAACTATCTGCTGGTGGCCTGCCTTCTACAATTTCTACCAGATCTATCAAGGGAAAGGAATCAGTTGCTTTCTGCACAAGGATATTTGCATCCGCAAGTTTCTCTTCTATAACTAAGTAATAGGTTTGGTTACGTGAAAAACAGCCGTTGTAGAGGGCAGACGCTTGTATCTCGATGAGGCTTGAAATCGCATTATTGACAGATTCGAAACTTCGACCTGCAATATGCCTCTGAATAGAATAAATCAATAGTCCGATCAAAAGCAAACTTACCAGTGTAATCATGATCGGAACAAACAACTTTCTTTTCATACAACATTTCCTAATAATAACTAACAAAATGATCGAGAATTATTTATTCGACTTTTTGTGCTCCTTATAATCTGCAACTATTGCTTTAGCATCTGCTTCTGCACTATCTGGAACAATTACCTTTGCACCTTTTGGTTCTATCGAATAAAAGGGATTTATATCCAGCATCTGATCAGAGAGTACTTCAGCTGGAATACCAGCAGATTCGAGCATAGTTTTTACAACAATTGAATCCTCGAGAAATGCAGAGATGAATACAGTTTTCATCTATTTGCCCTTACATTCTCTATAGCTTCAATGCTCTTGTCGAATGCTGGCCCTAATCTCCTAGCTCCTTTGTCAATTATGCACCAATCTTCCTCAATGCGCATCCCCCCAACCGGCATCCATTTTTCAATAATATCATAGTTTAGGAAATTTTCACAGATACGCTCAGTTCGCCATTTTTGCACAAGCTGAGGAATAAAATATATCCCTGGCTCGACCGAGTGGACCATCCCTGGCTTAAGCGTCTTTGCAAGCCTGAG
>DMNL01000031.1 GCA_003452735.1 Spirochaetaceae bacterium | reverse complement strand
CAATGATTCGCTCTTCCAAAAAGACTATTTTGCTTGACTCATTTGGCTGCCTTATGCTAGTGTTCAGCCGCTGCACAAATGGATAGTTTGGGCGCTTGGCTCAGTTGGTCAGAGCGGCTGGTTTACACCCAGTAGGTCGGCGGTTCAAATCCGTCAGCGCCCATAATTCTTATTGATTCGGCTTTCAGTATCCTATTTCAGTATCCTAACAATTGCGAATACGGTCGAGGCTCGAGAGCGCTCCTTGGGATATCACATAGATCGATTACCTTATATAATCGCGATTTAGCCTCTTGTTGCTCACTTGTGGCCAGACTATTGCTAATGTATTCGACTTCAAGAAAAAGGCCGAGCGAGGATACTTCAACAACCTCGGCTATCAAGCCTGTTCCATCTTCCCAGCGGCTACCTTTCTTTTGCTTTTGGTAGATCAGATGTGCATGCATTTTCTCTATGAAGGCCTTGAAAGCTGGTTCGCCTTCGATGCGAAACTCGAATTCATGGTTGACTTCCACATTTCCATCGAAGGTTTTCTCTTTAAATGTAATAGTAATTCTATCCAATTCATGACGAACGCGGAACCGAAAACCGCTAGAATTCTCCGAACTTGCATTCGAAACTTCCCAATACTCGTCTAGCTTATCGATGGGTCCTATATAGTGCATAAAACTGGAAAGGCGAGATTCAACCTCATCTCTTCGCTGAATCCTAGCCTTAAGTTCTATCTCCATGTTGTGGGCATATTCTGGAGTCTGCATCATTGCCCTATTACTCTTGCTTCATAGCCATATCCAGCACTGATGGATCATAATCCTCTGGGGGAACGTAGCCTAAAAGCTCGATGCATGTTGCAGCCAAGCTAGAGATTCCCAGACCATTTCTCAATTCTCTTTTGTACTCACCCTGATATTGCGGGTCGTAGATCACACAGGGAACAGGATTGAGAGAATGACTTGTCTTTGCTTTTGGCTTGCCATTTAGATCCAGAATAACTTTCCCTGTCTTCTTGTCGTGCTCGTACATATCATCGGAATTCCCATGATCAGCCGTAATAACAAGAATGCCCCCCGCTTTCTCTACCGCCTCTCGAATTCTGCCTAGTTGTATATCCATTCCTTCCAAGCCACATACTACAGCTTGGAAGACTCCTGTATGGCCTACCATATCGCCATTGGGAAAATTGAGGCGAATAAAGCTATATAAACCTTTTTTAATAGCATTTACGACATAATCTGCTATTTCAGCGCATTTCATCCATGGCCTCTGCTCGAATGGCACGCGATCGCTTGGTATTTCGATATAGTCTTCGAGTTCTTCCGAAAATTTTCCAGACCTATTGCCATTGAAAAAATAAGTTACATGGCCATATTTCTGTGTCTCCGAAATAGCAAGTGTCTTGAGGCTTGTGGAAGCCAGGTATTCCCCGATCGTTCTATCTATTGCGGGCGGTGACACCAAGAAATTGGTAGGAACTTTTAGGTCTCCATCGTACTGCATCATGCCTGCATAATATACCTTTGGTCGTCTGACTCTATCGAATTTGTCGAAATTGTCCTGTTCGAAGGCTGCTGTAATCTCGAGCGCTCTGTCACCTCTGAAATTGAAAAATATTACCGAATCCCCATCTTCGATTGTACCGATGGGTTCCCCATTTTTAGCAATTACGAATTCAGGAATATCCTGATCGATAATGCCTGGAATCTCCTTTCGATAAGTCAGGATTGCCTCTTCTGCACTGTTGAATTGCCTTCCGATACCTCTGACATGGCAATCCCAACCGCGCTTCACTACCTGCCAATTGGCACCATAACGATCCATCGTTATATATTGCCTTCCGCCTCCAGAAGCAATGCGATAATCCGCTCCTTGATTTCGAAATTCCTCAAGAAAATCTTCAAAAGGAAGCACATATTCAAGAGCACTCTGGCTTCCAACATCCCGGCCATCGAGCAAGATATGTATCCGCGCTCGTTTGACACCTTCTTTCTGGGCTTGAACTAGCATAGCTTTTAAATGATCGATGTGCGAGTGGACATTCCCATCTGAGAAAAGGCCAATAAAGTGCAGAGTTCCTCCAGTCGCTTTTATATTGGCAATGAGTTCCTTCCAGACTCTTCCTTCAAATATTGCCCCAGATTCAATCGAAATATTGACAAGTCGCGCACCTTGCGCAAAAACACGGCCACAACCTATAGCATTGTGACCGACTTCCGAGTTTCCCATATCATCATCGGAGGGAAGGCCTACGGCAGTTCCATGGGCTTTAAGATGCGTTGTGGGGCAGCTAGCCTCAAGCTCTCTGAAATGTTCCATATCTGCTGCAAGCACTGCATCGCCTTCTTTGTAAGCGCCGTAGCCGACGCCATCCATTATCACAAGAACTAGCGACCCTTCCCTACCTTTCCAATTCGGATTTTTTTTTAATGGTTCAAGCATAAATTGCTCCCTATTCTATGATTGGCTAGCTTCAAATGAGTTCGGAGCTGCTTTGCCCTATAGGCTTTCTATATTTCTACTCCCCAAAGTACTCGATGAGAGTATCTATGCCGACATCTATCACTTTCTCTTCATAATTCAAAGATGGCAAGCCTATTACCGAGAATGCGCGAACAGGTACTGCTCCACAGCGCTTTATCATTTCGCAGGTCGCGTTAATAGTGCCTCCTGTAGCGATAAGGTCATCGATTATCAGAAAGCGGTCACCTGCTTTGATGTCCTCGATATGCATTTCTAGCAC
>DMNL01000037.1 GCA_003452735.1 Spirochaetaceae bacterium | reverse complement strand
GGAACACCTTCTGATACTCGAGTGTTCATTGCCGACTCAAAAAAACCTGGAGCAACAGTCTTTGTAGCCGGTGGAACACATGCCAACGAAATTGCTGGTATAATGTCGGCAGTAATACTTGTCGAGAACGCAATTCCTTCCTATGGTAGACTTATAGTAATTCCAGACATAAATATGAGCGCTTCGACATGGACTGAGAGCACTATTGTACCTTCGTGGATCAGAATCGACAGCCCTCATGGTGCTCGATTTTTCAAATATGGTGCGCGATATACCGATCCAGTGCATCAAGGAATGACCGATCCCGATCGCTATAAGCATCCAAAAGGAGGTGATTCTTTCGAGGGCTCTGAGTCTCGCAATCTCAACCGTGTCTATCCTGGCAAACCTGACGGCACTTTAACCGAACAGCTTGCATGGGCAGTGATGAATTTGCTCAAAAATGAGAAAGTGGACATCGCTTTCGATTTGCATGAAGCTGGACCGGAATCACGTCTTGCCAACATGATTGTCGCAAATCCAAAGAACCTCGATCTTGGTGCCTTGGCTGTAATCAACCTGGAATTGGAAGGAATCAATATGAAACTGGAACCTTCGAGCGACGTATTTCATGGTCTTTCTCATAGAGAATGGGGAGACGAGACGAATGCGTTTGCTTTTCTTATTGAGACTCCGAATCCAGCCCAAGCAACCGATAAAGGGAATCCTGTAGAAGATTCGAAGTTTCCTCTCGAGGAGCGTGTAGCAACACATTTAGCTACAATTGAAGCAATTCTGGATGCATGGAATTCCGATTCCCTTCCAGACAAGCATATCGAATTTTCCATGTTTCCTAACTGGCAGGACATCAAGGAACAGGGTGTTGGCAAAATTCTAAACTGGTAAACTAATTATAATTGAGGAGGTTTTTGATATGATTCAAAAGAACAAGAATGTTGGCTTAGCAATGAAGCATGGCGCTAAAAATTTCTTGCTATTTTTATTAGCGGCTTTTGTTTTTGCTCTCCCTTTATCTGCTGCTGATACAATTAAGGCTGAGATTACCGCAAGTAATGGAATGGTGGCTTCTGCTCAGCCACTTGCTTCCGCTGCCGGTCTCGAAATTCTTATGGCTGGTGGCAATGCGGTAGATGCTGCCATTGCATCAGCCTTTGCCCTAGGGGTTGTAGAGCCAAATGCAACTGGTCTTGGTGGCGAAGGCATGATGGTCATATACCTCGCAGAGAACAAGACAACTATTGCGATCGATTACCGTTCGATGGCGCCTCTTGCGGATATGTCGAAAATAAAATTTGGTAGTGAAGGTCATGTGGCTGTAGCTGTCCCAGGTACAGTAGCGGGTCTTTGTACTGCGCTCAAGGACTATGGAACAAAAAGCTTGGCTGAGGTTATGGCACCAGCTATTCGCTATGCTCGCAATGGGTTTATCGTCAGCGAGACACTTGCGCAGACAATTGCAGATCGCTTTGATCCTATTTCGAGAAATGAGTCACTTTTGCAGATCCTTGCGCCTGAAGGTTTGCCTTTGCAGACAGGCGATATATTCAAGAATCCAGATCTAGCGGTCACTCTTGAAAAAATCGCTGCAGGAGGGCCAGATGTTTTCTATAAAGGAGAGATAGCCGAAGCGATTGCAAAAGATATGGCAAAAAATGGCGGTTTTATTACAAAAGCCGATCTGGCTGCATATCGAGCGATCAAGCGTGAGCCCGTGCGTGGTACATATCGCGGTTATGAAATCGTATCAGCGCCTCCGCCAGTAGGTGGAATTTCTGTGATAGAAATGCTCAACATGCTCGAATGTTTTGATTTAGGATCGGAACAGCCGCTTTCTCCCAGAAATGTTCACATCATGTCTGAAGTCATGAAACGAGGATTTGCAGATAACTCTGCCTATGTAGGCGATCCTGATTTTACTCAGATACCTGCTAAAGGTCTTCTTGATAAAGAATATGCAAGGAGTCGTGCCCAAGAGATCGATTTGAATAAGATTACGACATCAATAAAGGCAGGAACACCCAATGAACACCCATCTACAACTCATCTTTCTGTTGTCGATCGTCACGGGAACATGGTAGCGCTCACACAAACCCTATCGGGATTTTGGGGAGCCTGCGTTGCAGTGCCAGGAACAGGGATAATCCTCAACAACGAAATGCAGAATTGGTCTTCGCGCGGTCCTAATGCCTACGCACCAGGGAAGCGAATGCGCACTACTATAGCACCTACAATCATCGCAAAGGACGGAATTCCATTTGTGACCATGGGGACACCTGGCGCAGGGAGAATAATTTCCACTATGGTTATTTTGACCGTCAATCTCATAGATTTTGATATGGGTGTTCAGGAAGCAATAGAATCTCCTAGATTCTATGCGCGGGATACAGAAAAAGATCTGTCTATCGAATCGAGAATTCCAAAAGAAACTCAGGAATGGCTCAAATCGATTGGATACAGCATAAAGGAATATCCACCCTTTGACCTCTTTTTTGGTGGAGCACAGGCGATTCTAGTAGATCCGAAAACGGGAATCATGCATGGAGGGGCAGACCCTAGGCGTGATGGTGCGGTCTTCGGATTTT
>DMNL01000061.1 GCA_003452735.1 Spirochaetaceae bacterium | reverse complement strand
AAGAGCGATAGAATAATAGTATTCGCGTTAATATACGGCCTCATCTCCTCTATGGCCTCTTCGAGACTGTAATTCTTCACTGCAACAATAATAAGGTCTACTGGAGCTGCCTCTTGCTGGTCTCTTACAGGCAGGAAATGTTGTTGGCCATTTACGACAAATCCTTGCTTTAGGTACCGATCTTTTCTCTCTCCATTGGCAGATATTATCACCTGTTTGCCCGCATCCTTGAGGCGCACAGCTATAGAAGCGCCAATCGCACCAGCTCCAACTACTGCCACAGAAACGATTTCCTTCATTATAAAAACATCCTTTCAAATTAGTTTAGGATTATGGCTTATTGAAATCCACTAGAGGGAAAGCCCCATTATAGGCGTATTCCTGAACAGCATTTATGAGTTTACGCGGAATGCGGCAACTAATCCAGGTAAACTCTTCATCATAGTGTTCATCGAGCACTGTAGCTTCGCGCAGAATGAGACTTACAATATGGTATTCATTATGCGGGATGCGAAGTATCAATGGCTCCATTTGCTTTGTCAAGGCTTCTTGGATTTCCTTTACAAGCTCTCCAAGCCCTTCTCCTGTTTTTGCAGAAACTGCAACGCTTCCAGGGTAGCGCGAAAGGAAAGCCTGCACTGTGTCCAGATCTACAAGATCGATCTTATTCAACACTAGGATATATGGTATTTCGCCCGCTCCAATATCAGAGAGAACCTTCATCGTGGTTTCGATATGTATATCGATGTTTTTGTCCGAGGCATCGGCTACATGAATGAGAACATCTGCAAGGCTAGCTTCTTCCAAGGTGCTGTGAAATGCCTCCACCAGCCCAGGTGGCAAATTACGGATAAAGCCAACGGTATCCGTAATGAGCAAGGTCTGCCCTCTGACGAATTGTATTCTTCTAGTAGTTGGATCTAGAGTAGCAAATAGTTTGTCTTCTGCAGGCACGCTTGCCGAAGTGAGCGCATTTAGAAGGCTTGATTTCCCTGTATTTGTATAACCTACAATGGCAGCCCTTGGGACACCGCTCCTCTCTCTGCGCTTGCGCTGGACGGCTCTTTCTTTGCGAACCGTCTCCAGTTCGCCTTTTATTTCATGAATTCTTCGTTCAATCTCTCTTCTATCGAGCTCTAGCTTTTGCTCGCCGGAACCCTTTGTGCCATAGCGTCCTCCGCGCTGCTGCATCAGGTCATTGTAGGAGTGGGCAAGACGCGGCAATGTATATTCGAGTTGAGCAAGTTCGACCTGTAAACTGGCCTCCTTAGTAAAAGCCCTCGATGCGAATATTTTGATTATAAGTTCTGCTCTATCATAAACTTTCTTGGAAGATAGCTTTTCCCAGTTTCGCTGCTGCACTGGGCTCAGCACATGATCGAAGATTATAGTATCAGCACCTGCTTTATTGGCAGCATCGACTATCTCCTGCGCTTTTCCAGTTCCTACCAGCAGAGATGATGTATATTCACGGAGGAGTATCAACATCTCTCCTACCACTTCCTGACCAAGCGTGTCGGTAAGCCTATGCAGCTCATCGAGCAGTTCTTTCGCTTCTGGCTTAGGCATCTCGCCCGATGCTACGCCAATGAGAAATACGCGGGAAGCCTCAGAGATTCTTTTTACTTCTGTCATGCTTATATTCATCGTTATATTTTACACAATTCATCCAGATTTGACATTGGCCTCGACTCCGCTGCTTTATAGATGCTAATATATGATAATTCCCAATCAATTTCAAAGGAGGAGTCCTCATGCCTCTTCAAAAATCGGATCTCAGCGATGCAGTAATCAATACTTACTATGCGGTACGAGGGCCAATTGTAGCTCGTGCACAACAACTTGAGAATTCAGGAAAGGAAATAATCTATTGCAATATTGGAAACCCCCAAGCCCTTAAGCAAAAGCCGCTTACCTTTGTTCGAAACACGCTAGCAGCCTGTGAACAGCCTGAACTGCTAAAGAGCCCAAATATAGATCTTATGGAAGATGCCAAAGAAAAAGCACACTATATCCTCGAGCAATCGAAGCATGGACTAGGAGCATATTCTGAGTCTAAAGGACTTAGATTTGTGCGCAAGGCTATTGCAGACTTTATAATATCGCGCGATAGCTTTAACGGAGTGGAACAGAATGCAGATTTCGAGAATATCTATCTTACCGATGGCGCCTCCAAAGGCGTCCAAGCAGCGCTTACTCTTCTTATTGCAAAAAAGAATGATGGCATTCTCATTCCTATACCGCAGTATCCTCTCTATTCTGCGACAATCACTCTCTATGGTGGACAGCAGATAGGCTACTATCTCGATGAAGAATCAGGCTGGAGTCTCGATGAGCAGATGCTGGAAGATGCTATTCAACAAGCTCTAGCCAAAGGCATTCACGCTCGTGCAATAGTGGTAATAAATCCTGGCAATCCTACCGGAGGAGTACTCACCGAAAATAATATCCGCATGGTGATACATTTTGCAAAGAGGCATAATCTCACCATTCTCGCTGACGAGGTATACCAAGAAAATATATATAAGCCAGGAGCCAGATTTATTTCCTTTGCGCATGTCATGACATCTATGAAGGAGAAAAAAGTAAGTCTTTTCAGCTTCCATTCGGTATCAAAGGGATTCTTTGGCGAGTGCGGACATCGCGGCGGGTATATGGAAGTGCGAAATGTGCCACCAGAAGTTATTGATCAAATCACTAAGCTTCAATCGATTTCGCTCTGCGCCAATTTGCCAGGACAGATCCTTGCTTACCTAATGGTAAGCCCCCCAAAACCTCAGGATCCGAGTTTCCAGCAATTTGCCGATGAGCGAAGCGCAATCCTAACCGAATTGGCAAAGCGTGCAAAGATGCTCGAAGAAGGACTTAATAGCATTTCTGGCTACCACTGCCAGCCAATATATGGAGCCATGTATGCCTTTCCATCTATTACTTTGCCGCCTGGGAAAAGCGATGATGATTACTGTATGGCGCTTCTCGAGCAGACTGGAGTCTGTGTAGTAGCTGGCAGTGGCTTTGGACAGAAGCCAGGTACTGCTCATTTCCGCACCACTATTCTTCCGCCAACAGAACAGATCGAAAAAGTCATTGATGCTCTCGAGAGATTCCATAGAACATGGAAATGACTTTTTGCTAATTGCTATGCCCATCTTGTACGGACTTTACGTAGCTGAGCGAGAGTTGCTTTGAAATCGCGCGGGAACGGCGCCTCTATTATTAATCCTTCCTTGGTTTTTGGGTGCACAAAGCTCACTTTTGCAGAATGCAAAGCCGTTCGGTCGATAAGAGGCCTCTCTTCGTATGCATCTCCTTTCCAGCCAGCTTTTAGCATAGAAAGCAAAAGAGGAGCTCCATTGCCATATAAAGGGTCCGCAACAATAGCAAGCCCAGAAGCCGCAAGATGTACACGTATCTGATGCGTTCTGCCGGTTTCGGGAATAGCAAGTACAAGAGCAAAGCCCCGAAATCTCTCTATTACTTCAAAGCGAGTCTTGGCTTCTTTGCCTTTTGATGCATCTATAATCGTGCGATGAAGTCTATCGCCATCAGGCCGAAGCGGAAGTTCCACTTCCCATGTATCAGACTCTGGTTCACCTTGTACTATGGCAAAATATATCTTTTCTACTTTGCGATTCGAAAAATCGTTGCTGATTATACGATGAGCTGCCTCATTTCGCGCATATAGTAAAACGCCCGTAGTGTCCTTGTCTATCCGATGAACTGGCATAAGCTTGCCAAATTGATTTTGAAGAAGTTGCTGTGCAACAGGAACATTTGTGTCCCAACGATCAGGTATTGCGAGCATGCCTGCAGGCTTGTCTATGGCTAGGAGATCTTGATCTTCATAAAGGATTGGGCATATTTCTTTCACGACTGCAAATGTATCATAGATTCTCTATTGTTTCTCTAGTATAGTGTCTCAAATCTCATGTATTGGAAATAGTCTAAGCGGACTTCAAGCCTTTTACCAT
>DMNL01000109.1 GCA_003452735.1 Spirochaetaceae bacterium | reverse complement strand
AAGCCCCCTTGTTATCAATATAAATCCTCCTGGCGCTGCAAAAGCATGGGCTTCTTCGCTATCGAGGACCAAAATATGATACCCCTGTGGAAGGCATGGCCTAACGGAATAAAACGCCAACCCCTGCCCTATCTTATTGATATAGGCAGTAAGATCAGGCTGGTCATAAACTTGATACTGAGAGAGCACTGCAGCGGCAACTACTCGCCCTATAGCGTATTCTTCCTCGTAGGTAAATGGTTCAGATTCGACTTGAAAAGAGCGCACAGCTTCCAAGATGAGTCGTGATTGCTCAGGCGTAATCATGCCTTGCAAAATGGCTTGATCGAGAAAAAACTGAAGAGACTCTGTCGATATGGTACAAGATACAAGAAATGGTATGGTAAGGATCAGTAAAAAAATAACAACCAGCGCGCGAGATTTAGGCGCAATCTTCCGCACGTCACGGTTCTCCTTGCAAAATATCTATGCCATGGATAAAGGCAAGGCATTCTGCATAAGAATAGCTATTCTTTACCATCGCATCTACGGCTTCGAAGTTGAAAGCATTCGATTCTTTTAGCGCAAGTTCAAGACTAGATGAAAAGCCTTTGCCAGCAAGGACGATCTCATTATCCTGTAGTGCAGGCGGATCCGAGACATCCTTAGGATTCAAGGAGACTTTTACAGGAGAAAGTGCACTCATGTGTATGTATCCTGGCCTATTTAGTCCTCGTACAAAGCCAAATACCCAGTCGTTTTCAATGCTTATTATGGCAACCGGAGTCTTGTAAGAAGCAAAAGAAAGCGCAGGCGAAGCGAAAGAAGGCTCGGCTCTAACTGCGGTTTTTTCTACCCTTATCAACATAGTGGTTTCCAAGGGCTTCTCCTGCGCTGAGACAATTCCCAGACCAGCAAGAACTAAAAAAATTGCAAAAAACCATCGACATTTCATGGCACACCTTCTTAATAGCGCATGGGCGCATAAAACGACGCAACCACCGCCTTACTCCTATCATGCTTCCCTGCTTCAAATATAAACTTGCGAGCAAGAAAGCCACAAGATTATTTACTCGATTTCATCTTAAGCCACGCATTCGCTCCTACTTATATACACCTCTACATATGTAAATATAGCGCACAGAAAAACAATCTTCAGATAGCTTGGCGACTCAGCCTATCCTTCCATCGAATAAGCGCAGCAGCAATAGGCTTTCTCGGATCATCCGGAGACATTTCCTGCAATTCTTTCTCTAATCTCACATAGTCCGCAAGCGCGGCGGCTCCTTTTTCCTGCGGAAGCTGCAGCCATCCGGATACATGCTTCTTCCAAGATAAATGCTGATCTTCTGTTAAGGTTTCAGAAAAATTGCGTGCTAGAAGCCTGCCCATTAGAGTTGGGATTCTTGGATCCTGAAATTGAATGCGAAAAAACTCGTTTTTTGCGGCCAATGGACCGCTTGCCTTTAGCACTCTATGGAAGCGTTCCAACTCTCTGCGATCCTCATCTGAATAAAATCCACCGGCATATAGCGCATGCTCGGGATCGAATTCATCTACTGATTTTCTTTCAAATCGATATGCCGCGATAAAGCGCGCTTTAAGATCCGGATTTACCTCTAAAGTATGCAGATTTTCTCTGCATTCCGTAAAATCTATACCTAGCCGCGCTCGAGCTTGTCGATCAAGCACGGTAAGAGGAGCAAGATAAGGACAGCTGTTAAGTCGAACCATGTTGAGAGGCGGACGAGCCTGTTCATCCTCCTGCCTTTCCGAGAATAGAAGGTCGCGCAATTCATCTTCTGACATGTCTAAAAATGGCTTGGGGTCAAAACGCAAATCATAGGTCACAAGAGCATGGCGGTCTTCCTCCAAGAGCCCCAATGGAGCTACAACGGTCGAACAACCTCCTTGTCTCGTATAGCGCTGTGAAGTGTGAACGAGCATATTCTCGCGTCGAGAAAGATCAACGAGACGCGCGAGATTCTCACGGCGTCGGTGGCGATAATACCATTCGAAGAGCTTTGGATAAGTCTCAAGCACCTTGCGGGCAAGACCGATTGTCGCCTGCACATCATAGAATGCGTCATGCGCATTCTCATGGGTTACATTATTTGCTTTTGCAAGATCTGCAAGTTTGAACGATGGGTTGCCACCACCATTTATAGGCCACTCGAAACCTTCATATTTGAGGTCGTGGACAGCTCGCATAAGATTTATTACATCCCAACGAGAATTGTCGTTTTTATACTCGCGACTATAAGGATCTAGAAGATTTCTATAAAAAAGATAGCGAATGAATTCATCGTCGAACTGGATGGAGTTGTAACCTGTTACTGTGCTGCCTGGAACGCTCATTTCGCGCTGTATCTGTAAAGAGAACTCATATTCGGATAAGCCTTTCTCTTCGACTTCCTGAGGAGTGATGCCGTGTATATAACAGGCCTCCGGGTCAGGAAGATAGTCTTGAGGAAGCTTACAATATAGAACAATTGGCTGGGCTATTTCTTCAAGGGCGATATTCGTCCTTATGAAAGCGCACTGCGCAATACGGTCGTGCCTAGGGTTGCGGCCAAAAGTTTCGAGGTCATACCATAGAATTGATACTGCCATCTTTCTTTCACTCTATTTTCTATGAATATCTTCTATGATTTTTCATCGATAGTAAATATTGCAGTTCGGCCTTTTCTCACTTAGCCTTACTCGAACGATAACAATCGATAATAGAAACGATCAGAGTGGCGGTAAGCCCCGCCGCAAAGCCATTGTTGTATAAAGCCATGCCTCCATGCCAAGCGCATGATCTATCTACGATCACAAGATGCAAAAATCCTGCAACAAACCCCAACAAGGGCCCAAACTCTCCGCATATAGGCGCAAGCGATGTCCCAAATAAAATTGCCAAAAGCGACGCTGGTGCATATAAATCCTTATCGAATATAAAAATCGCTGCCATAATACCAATCACGATTGGTAAAACATTCTTAAGATGCTTTCCAAAGAACGAAAAACCAAGAATCGTGAAAAGTCCTCCCAAGACGGGCCCATTGAAAGGAGCTTTGATAACTAGCAAGAAAATCCAAAACAACAAGCCCAGTATTATCATGTTCAGAAAAGCACCCTTTACCGATACTAAGTCTGAAAAATCGCTAGGAAGCCTGCCGCTCATGCCTAGAATCTTACGAAAATCCAAATATGAATGCCTAAATAAAGCTAATATGTTCTTGGGATCCTCCATCACAATACAAAAAAGAGCAACCAGCAAAACAAAAGGCAACAGAGCGACGAGAATCGGATTATGAGTCGTACCCCATGTTTCTAGAGGCAAAATATCTGCACCTGCCGCATGGAAAATCGAAGCCGCAAAAAGCCCTAAAAAGCCTGCTGTCAAGCCCATATTGTAAAGGCTGTATCCCCGATGAAGCCGAAGCATGCTTATGGCAATCGGTGGAAGGATGAGTCCAATGCCCAATCCAATAGAAAAAGAAGCGGGCAAAGAAAAAACACTTTTTACTCCAAGCTCGAAGGCAATAAAGGTGATAAATGGACCCATGGCAGTCCCGAACATGGCTATTAGGGCGTAGTCTCGAGGCTTTTTCCTGACTAAGAGCGCAGAAAGAGATACTCCGAGCATTATCGGAAGGCAATTAAATAGAGTCTTTCCGAAAAAGGCAAAACCCATCATCGTAAAGAGAGCTGCAAGAGAAGCGCCACTTAATTTGAGTCTATTTATTGCCAGAAAAACATAACCCAGAAAGCCAACTGTACTCACGTTGATTAGTGTAGACTCCACTCCTGCAATTGCGACAAAATCGCTCACTAGCCGAGCGGGCGTGACCTGCAGCTGCAGGAACCCTTGGATGGCTTTTATTCCGCCCTCTATTATCCCCGCAAAAAGAATACCGGCCAAAACTATCGTAACAAAAGCATTTAAAGTCTTGCCCTGCTCCATTATGCACCTCTCTTATTCCATCCTAGAATTAAGAAGCTGCATAAATCAAGTGTTACAAAGATTTGACTTGACGAATCCCAGGAGCGCCTTCAAAATGAAATAAAAAGGAGTCGCTCATGAATAATGGAATTTTCCACATTCCAAGGCCAATCAACGAACCTGTATTGAATTATGCCCCTGGTTCGCTTGAGCGGGCCGCATTGAAAAAGGAACTCGATCGCCTCCGCGGTAGCCAGATCGAAATTCCGCTAATTATTGACGGAAAAGAGCTGAGAACGGGCAAGACCGCCCCAATTCGCCGGCCAGATGCCCATTTCGAGGTGTTGGGGGTCTACCACCTAGCTGGCGAAGCGGAAGCCAAGATGGCGGTGGAAGCAGCCCTTGCCGCGCAAGAAAAATGGGCTGCTATGCCCTGGGAAGAGCGAGCGGCGGTTTTTCTAAGAATCGCCGAACTCATTTCTGGAAAATACCGAGCCCTCATGGATGCCGCAACCATGCTCTGCCAGTCCAA
>DMNL01000171.1 GCA_003452735.1 Spirochaetaceae bacterium | reverse complement strand
AAAATCCTCTTCGGTGAGTTGAATACCAGCTGGGCAGCCATCGATTACAACTCCAACAGCTTTACCGTGAGACTCTCCATAGAGAGAAATACGAAAAATCCTTCCTACTGTGTTCATGGTTCACCTTTTCCCTTAGGAGACCTAAGCATTTAGAAATTCCACAACATATTTTATTGCAATAGGCTCGATGCGGACATTGCCAATCTTGCTTAAAAGTGCAAAGTCTATGCTTTCTCCTCGCCTTTTTTTGTCAGCCCGTATGAGATCGCATATTGTTGACGGACTGATATTGTAACCTGCAATCGCCGAAGCCTCTTTGATATTCGTTGGCAGACCAAGGTTACGCAGCAATAAATCTATGCGTGCCGCGATATCTGGATCTAGCACACCGAGAGATACTGCGAGAGCGTTTGCCATACCTATTCCCGTTGCCACGGCAAATCCATGCGGGATTCCCGTAATAAGCTCGATTGCATGACCGAAAGTATGGCCATAATTCAAAGCATGCCTAAGATGGTTATCGTAGGGATCGGCATCTACATAGCGAATCTTGACTTGCTGAGATCGCCGTACGAGTTCCTCCCAGAGCTCGGCTTGTATTTGGGTGAGCGATTTTCCCGAATTTGCGATTTCTTCGAGAAAAAGAAAATGCTCTTCGCTATCGATGGCAGCATGCTTGATAGCCTCGGCCATGCCAGATAACAGGTTTCTTGAAGGCAGGGTTTCTAGCCAGCGAACATCGCAGAGAATAAGATTAGGGAGATGGAAACTACCGATGAGATTTTTTGTAGTACCTATATCGATCGCATTTTTCCCTCCGATAGATGCGTCGATCATTGCAAGCAATGTGGTTGGAACAAGCACAAGCTCAATTCCGCGCATCCATAGATGAGCAGCAAGCCCGACTAGATCGCTTAATGAACCACCTCCAATAGCGACAAGAATTGTGTCTGGATTAGCATCGAAGTCTATCATGTACCGACAGATATTCTCCAATACCGAAAAATTCTTGCAAGCTTCCCCATCTGGGACTCTGATCCAGTGGAGCTCTTCTTTTGCATTCAAACCCGAGTCAGAAAACATTTCTAATGATTGCCTATAGAGAGTTTCAGTTGTCACAAAGATGGCTTTTTCTGAAGGAATGAGAGAGAATAACTCAGAAGTTTTTCCAAATCGTATTATGCTTTGATTTCTTTGCATGAGGATTTCCCTAATCTACAGCTTCAGAGAAGGCATCAGTCTTGGTGCCAATAGCATCCGAAACATTTGTCGTATTATTAGATAAGGAAAGGCATTCTCCAGAAGCCTGCCCGATAAATTCGACATTCGATTCATCTAAGAAACGCTTAAGCCCTCGAAGTTTTTCCATTAGAGATTCGAACATTTCAGTGGTAAGTTGCTGATCTTTATCGCTCAGAGCGGATTGAGGATCTATATGCACTTCTATTTCTAGCCCATCTACTCCTGCTGCTACTGCCGCCAGGCTCATCGGTTCAATAAGGGACAGAATGCCCGTTCCATGAGAGGGATCGACGAGGATTGGAAGATGACTTTCTTGGTGAACAGCAGGAATCATTGATAAATCAAGCGTATTTCGTGTATAAGCCTCAAAAGTCCGAATTCCCCGCTCGCATAGAATTACATTGGGATTCCCTTCTGCGAGTATGTATTCAGCGCAATTGAGCCATTCTTCTAAAGTGGAATACATACCTCGTTTGAGTAGGATTGGTTTTCCTGACTTGCCGACTTCACGGAGAAGCGAGAAATTCTGCATATTTCGTGCGCCAATTTGCAGTACATCGGCATATTCTCCTACCCAGGAGACATCGCGCGTGTCGACGACCTCAGTGACTATTGGCAGCCCCGTCTCGCGTCGTGCCTTATCGAGGATCTTAAGGCCTTTTAGTCCAAGACCCTGGAAGGCATATGGAGAAGTCCGAGGCTTGAAAGCTCCCCCGCGTAGCATCTGTGCTCCAGCCTTTTTTACCGCAATAGCGGTTTCGATGGTTTGCTTCTCTGTTTCCACCGAGCAGGGTCCAGCAATGATAACAAGGTCATCACCGACTTTTACGCCGTTTACATCGATAATTGTAGTTTTCTGCCCTGGATTGCGGGCTGCTAGTTTAATATTCTTGAACACGGCGATCTCCTTGCATTAAATGCCTATCTATCAAAAGACCTCTAAGGGGGTTTTGGCAATCATAGCTACGCATAGAAACAGGGTCAAGGTTTACCAATCTTCATTTTAACGCAAAAAATGAATAGTATTGAGCCATGTATTTTAATGAACTCGTTTCAATCTATGACAATCAGCGCCGCGAACGCAATATCTATCACGATCTCATGCGCGACCGCGTACAAGAAATTCTATTGGTAGGGAGTCTCTATGATTCCTTTGTCGTTGAATCCGATGGAGTGCTTACGGAGCAGATCTATGGGGAATACTTCAAACTCAATCTGAATACAATTCCAAGGATCACCTGTGCATATACCGAGGAATCCGCAATAGAACTTTTTAGAGATGGCAGGTTCGACTTGGTAATCATCATGGCAAGCACGGATTTTGATATGCCACTAAGACTTGCAACCTCCATGAAGAGTATTTGGCCTGATATTCCTATTCTTCTTATGGTAACAGATAATTCAAGCTTAGCGATGCTCGATATGAGCCGGCTTGAGCTTGCAGCCTTTAATAGAATCTTTGTTTGGAATGGCTATTCTAAACTTTTTGTTGG
>DMNL01000106.1 GCA_003452735.1 Spirochaetaceae bacterium | reverse complement strand
CAGTAGAAAAATACCTAGGGAAGCCAATATTCCGCGACGAAGAACTCAAGCGTGCCAGTAGGCCGGGTATGGCCATTGGATTGGCTTGGACCAGTCTTGGAGGGGATACATTGCTAATAGAAGCCGTAGCCAACCCAGGCAAGGAGGGGTTCAAGCTAACTGGTCAGATGGGGCCTGTAATGCAGGAATCGGCAGGAATAGCCTACACTTATGTAAGGAATATTGTTGCCCAGAAGTATGGAATCCAAGCTGAATTCTTCGAATCTAGACAAATACACCTTCATATCCCAGAGGGAGCTACACCAAAG
This sequence comes from Spirochaetaceae bacterium, assembly GCA_003452735.1. GTDB lineage: Bacteria > Spirochaetota > Spirochaetia > Treponematales > Rectinemataceae > Rectinema. Next base: position 2,948 of record DMNL01000106.1, on the reverse strand, counting down.
GATGGACCTTCTGCGGGCATCACAATGGCCACTGCTCTTCTTTCGCTAGTGCTAAATAAGAGAATAAAAGATAGATTGGCGATGACTGGAGAGCTGAGCCTTACGGGCCAAGTTCTTCCTATCGGAGGATTACGAGAAAAAACCGTTGCAGCAAAGCGCAATAAAATAAAGGAGATAATAATACCAGCCGCAAACGAGAAGGACCTAGATGAAATTCCAGAGCATGTCAAGAAAGGACTTGTATTTCATTCAGTATCCCGAATGGAAGAAGTTATCGAAATAGTGTTTGGCTCATGATAGAATCATGAAGCATGGCACTTTTGCCTTTTTTCTGTGGAAAAGATTGCGGAGGAGATGCTTGTCCCCTTTTGACCGAAGTTGAAGATGGCAATATAAAGGGCATGCATCTCAACCCAGTTGCAGGTCAGTTTATTAGGCCCTGTGGCAAGGGCTTTCGGGCCCACCAAGATCATATCTCGCCAAAAAGATTGAGGACTCCTCTTCTGCGAACAGGTTCAAGAGGTTCAGGCCAATTTCGAGAAATAAGCTGGGATGAGGCTTTATCACTTGTTGCGCAAAAACTTAATGAAATCCGATCCGAAAGCGGGCCAGGCTCTGTTCTCTGCATAGCAAGTAGCGGTTCGACTGGGGCACTGCACAATAGTCAGACTCTAGCTCGTCGCTTTTTCAATTCTATTGGTGGATGTGTAAATGTTGAGGGAAATTATTCATGTAATGCTGCAACATATGCGCTTAAAAGACTTTTTGGAACATCGAAGGGAAATAGCGGATTTGATGCGGAAACAATTCGCCATTCGAATTTCATAGTTCTATGGGGCTCAAATCCATTCGAAGCAAGGCTCGGTGCAGAACTGCCTGCTTATTTAATTGAAGCAAAGAATAGGGGAACGAGAATTATCTCTATCGATCCGCGACAGAGCCTTTCTGCAAGAATTCTAAATGCAGAATGGATTGGTATACGTCCAGGCACAGATGCTGTTCTAGGCTATGCTCTCTTATTCGAAATACTGAAAGATGCACGATTCAATCAAGAATTCATCTCCAAATACGCGATTGGCTTCGAATTGCTTGCAGATTATGTGCTTGGCAAAACCGATAGAATTGCGAAAGACCCTCAATGGGCAAGCTCTATCTGTGGTATCGATGCTAAAATGATCGTGAAATTGGCCTCCTTTTTCTGGAATGAAAAGCCAGCAATTATAATTCCGGGTTATTCTATTCAGAGGGTGGCCTATGGCGAAGAAGCTTTTCGTCTAACCGTAGCCATACAACTTGCAACTCGCAATAGCGGCATGCTTGGTGGATCCACAGGATCGATCAACAATTGCCTTCCTGGGGTCAAAGTTGAGACCTTAGAAGAATTGCCTTCTAGTTTGACTAAGCAAGGCTCGGTCAGGGGGAGCTTGACTAGGGAAGCCCAGCTATGGAAGGACAGAGATATATCTCTAGGGGCAGAAGCAGGGTTGTTCAATAAGAGGGTGCCTGTACTTCGCTGGGCTGACGCTGTGCTCAATCCATCTTCCTATGGGCTTAGACCTATTAGGGTTCTATATTCGGCTGGAGGAAATTTTCTTAATCAAGGCGCAAATGTGACAAAAAATATTAGGGCCTTCGAGAGCGTTGATTTTGCCGTGTGTCATGAACTGTTTCTTACCCCTACAGCCAATTACTGCGATGTGGTTCTGCCTGTTTCGGATGCGTTCGAAAAGGAAGACATAGGTATTCCATGGGCAGGCAACTATGTACTCTATAAGCCTGAAATATGCAGAGCATTGCCTAATACGCATTCGGACTATTGGATTTTTTCACAGTTATCCGAGCGTATTGGTGTAGAACCTATCTTTACAGAAGGGAGAACTGAGTCTCAATGGATAGATCATTTTCTTGCTGAATCGGAAATTGACGATATAGATGCTTTTAAGCGCCATGGGATCTTCATTAAAAAAGGGCAATTGCGCGCTGGGCTAGACGATTTCTTTGCCAATCCCGTGGATCATCCAATTGGAACTAAAAGTGGAAAAATAGAATTTGCTAGTCCTCTATGGAACTCAAGCATGGCATCGCATTGGCAAGGCTCGATAAAGGAATGTTTTAGACAAGAATCTTGCAGAAGATTTTGGCTGCTGACTCCAAAAGTCTCAAGGTTTATCCATTCTCAACGCATAGAACAAGAAGATCGATCCGAATGCGCCCAAATACATATCCATCCTGAAGACATGGCATCTCTCGGTGCTCAAAAAGGTGAAATCCTCAAGATTTGGAATTCAAACGGAGCGCTTCTCGCTTCAGCAATACCAGACGTATGGCTTCAGCCTGGCATTGTATGGATCGAAGAAGGCATCTGGACAATGCCTATAGATGGGGTAGATCTCTGCGGAAACCCCAATATGCTCACTTCGGATGAAGGGACCCTCGAGAGCATCTCTAACATCATGCATGGGATACCAATACAGATAGAGCGTATTGCTGAGGCAAACGGTCAATGATTCAGATCCAATTCTCTAATCGAGAGTTTACTTATACATGCGTAGCGAATTGCAGAGCGGCTATGGCGGCTCCCATCAGGGAGATATCATAATTCTTTACGATTAGAACTGGTGTTCTACAGAGTACATCGCGAATATGCGGAGCATAGTTCTTTTCGAACCATCTCATGAACCTTGCCTTTTCGATGAGCCAATCTTCATTTTTAGAGGATATACCGCCCGCAAGCCAGACTCCGCCCGCAGGTAAGAAAATAGACACAAGATTGGCGGCCTTGAGCGCATATAGCCTGACAAATAGTTCCATAGTCAAGCTGCAAAACGAATCGGACCTAGCATTTTTTGATATATAGGCAGGCCATTCAGATCGAGGAAGGTTCAAAATATTTCTAGCAGTTTCGGAAAGGCCTTCTATCAGCGCTTTTTGGGGAATTTCGTAGTCAT
>DMNL01000090.1 GCA_003452735.1 Spirochaetaceae bacterium | reverse complement strand
ATGTGGCCTCCTTGGATTGTGCTTATGCATGCCCGGCAACGCCGGGTTAGTTGCTCATTGCTCAATATATGAGGAGAGTTTGTATACGATTTATAGAAACGTTGTCAAGGTGCGAATGCATGAATATGCATTGTTTTGAGCAAATTATTAAGAATAATGTAAAATCACTCTAAACGAAGTCCTGAAGAGCTTTATATATATCACTGTCCAATATCTTTCAGTTTTTTATGGTAACCATCCCGCCGCTTAGTCCTAAGCTAATACCAAGAGCATTAGAGATCTCTAATTATTGGGAAGGTATATTCAAAAGATGAGGATGGGAAAAGACAGGCGCGTTCATTTTAGATAGGTTATTGTGGTGAAGAAGACCAATCAAAAGAAACGTCCGTGGAGAAAAGTATAACAGGAGCTTTCACACAAACAAAGCAAGATACCGTAAAGGTACTGGAAGAGCTTGTACCGGGAAGGAGCAAGGAAAATGCAGCAGGTTGAATTTGAAGCAGAAATAGCTTGAGCATTGTGCAAAGTACCAAGATCCGAAGGATGGGAATAGGCATCAAAGTGTGGTGAGAAATGGATGCGAGCCAGAACGAACAATCCTCACCGGTGCAGGACCTATTTCAATTCGTCGGCCATAATTGGACGACAGGGTACTCGCCAGTCGTGGTGAGGAACGTTTTAGTAGCAGGATACTGGCGAAGTTCATGAGGAGAGCAGCAAGTATCGATTCACTAATACCGGTACTATATCTCAAAGGAATATCCAGTGATGATTTTCCCACTGGGCTCGAAGCCATACTTGGTCCTGATGCAAAGGGATTATCAGCATCCAGAGTAGTAAGACTAAGAGAGGTATAGTAAAAGAATATGGAGAATGTACAAAGCGAAACTTAAGTGAAAAGCACTATGTGTATATATGGGGCTCTTTTGGGGGAGCTATCATGCATCGCCTGGCAGCGAACAAACACTTCGAAACTATATTCATTTTGCCGATATAGTGGCGAGTATGTTTTGCGTTTTTCTTTTCTCTATCCCAGGTGACAGTATCTTCATATACATAGGTTAGCCCGTGGATCACTGGATTCTTTGTGGCATGACAAGCTCCTCTCATTGATATATTGTATACTATTGATAAGAAGATATTAGATATTATTATCTTGTAACGCTATTAGTTAATGATATCCTTGGCATAATTTTTCGGGGAATGAAGGATATAAGGCTGCATTGGTATACTTTAGGTATTTTCAGCACGGCTAGTACGCTCCGCCACACTTAGAATTGATGATGAGGCAACGCGACTTCTTGATGACAACCAATGCACATATTAAGATGCATAAATATGAAAGCGAAAAAAAGCTCGATTATAGTTTATCTCTGTTGCTCTTTTATGGTAGCCTGTACCTTGTCAGACTTACCAGATATACCGCCTGTAGCAACAGAACTTCCTTGTGACCCGGAAGAGATAGAGAGGATTGGTAACCGTTTTGGAAGCTGGACAGATGTCAACGGAAAGCAACAGTTCCACGGCGGGATCGACTTTTGTCCTTATGAAGGCAAGACAGCCACATTTTACGCAATTGCAGATGGCACAGTTGCAACCGTCAACACAGACACAAAACTAGGCTTAGATGGCGATAAGGGCGCTATAAACTATCGTATCGAGATTGCAATTTCAAAACATGTCAAGGTTGATTATCATTTCGAGGTCGGAGTCGATGAGATAACAAGGAAACCAATTACTCTAGAAGAGGTGAAAGCCAATATCCTCGTAAAAAAAGGACAGACTGTGAAAGCTGGAGATCAAATTGGCATTATTCCTTACTATGAGGGTGGTAGCCATGTTCATTTTAGTGTTCATGACGAAAAATATGGTGGCGAGACACCAGAAATGCCAAGCCCGCTTAGCTACTTCGAGCCTTCGGTGGCAGAGAAACTAAAGGCCATGGATGTTTTATGGGAGAATTGAGTGTCTTCCTTAGAGAAATAAAATGATACCTGTGGGCGTTTGCCCTGCAGGATTTCCGCGCCGTCATGACTATGATGATACTTATTAATGAAGGGCTGCCGCTTTATAGAAATTCGTTTCATGGCAGCCCTTCTTTGCCTATCTGCTTATCTGCTCCAGGCTGAAGATTCTACGGTGAGTTTTGTCATCGATTGTAATGTGCTCTCTGTGAGTTCAATTGCCTCTTGCCAATGTTGCATCGAGAAAACGTCGAGTAGCATTTGAGCATCCATCGATTTTCCCGATGCTTTAAGATTCATGTACTGCTTCTCCATTTTAGGCATTGCTTCAAAAAGAGTTGCTTCATAAGGGTCGAATATTTCCCTTATACCGTCGTGATATGTTTTATAGCATCCAAATGATATTTTGGAGATTTGAAGGAACTTTGAACCTACCTCAGGGGTAGCATATCGTGAATCCTCTGCGGACGCCCCTACATAGAAAGGCACAAAGAGGCTATCACATGGCTGACAATACGCATGGAGCATCAAACCAAGCTCATTCCGAACATCAGGTCGGGCGACCAAAATTGTGGTAGCAGCGGTACTACCTTCAAAGGCATGATGGCAGATTGACCGTGGGAATATCGATACCTCTACAGTATCTACCGTACTTGCGTATTATAGAGAGTCTCCACAGCGGGCCGTGAAGCAAAATTTTCATTATCCGAAGGATAAAGCTCGATTGTGCCATAGACTGCTCTAAAATTTATCTTTTGGGTGTTTGGGACATTCCTACTCAACCACCCTTGTGCCTGTGCATAGGTGATAAGGTCATCGGAGCAAATTTCATAAT
>DMNL01000114.1 GCA_003452735.1 Spirochaetaceae bacterium | reverse complement strand
GTCATCGAGATGTGGATCTTTCCTCCACCGTGCCGCTCAAACTCGCGGCGTGCATTACCTTCTAAGCGCATTATAGGGCGACCCAAACTATCGTTTACTACCGCAACTTCCTTTAAGGCAAAGTTGGCAAGACCAGAACCGAGTGCTTTACCAAAGGCTTCTTTAGCGGCGAAGCGAGCAGCAAGGGAAAGAGCCATACCCTTTTTGCGAAAGCTCGCTGTTTCGATCTCTGCTGGATTGAAGAAGCGCTGTAGAATTCCTGGTTCATCCATCCATCGACGAATGCGATCGACATGGACAATATCGATTCCAATTCCTGAAATCATGGATCGCTCCTTGAAATTTCAATGAAAAGTGGGAAGAACGGGCGCACTATGCAGACGGACATTGAGCGCTAGAGGTTCGTATGCTTCGACTTCGAAACCTTCTGGGGTATTTACAGTAAGCGGTATAGAATAAAGACCTGGCTTTACTATGCCCTTGAAATCAGCCTGAAGGCTGGCGTCGCTTGCTAAAGTCTCATCCTGTCCAGGTTGTGGTACAAGGGTTATCTTTCCAGAAGGGAGCTGATCGGAAATCGTAAGCGATGGATCAAGGTTGCTAATGTATATAGGCACATTCTTTAATGTAACTCGCCTTTCCTGTATCTGAATCTTTGCCGAGAACTTTACTGTGTTTGCGTCGACAAGCCTTATGAGATCCGAAGGCTTGACAAGTGGCACGCTCAGAGAAAAATCGCTGGTCTTGCCGCTAAGTTCTATTATATCGGTAGAAATATCCTTGATACTGCTCACCAGACTCGTTGGCCCTTCTATAGATATCTCTGATGGCAAGATTTCATAGGAAATCAAGACATAACCCTGTTCTAGAAAACCTTTGAAGGTAGGAGTTATGGCCACGCGCTTTGCAGCCAAGCGCTCAAAACTGATGGGAATTTCTGAGGGCTCCGCCTTTAGCTCTAGGGGATCGATATTCAAAGCATCGCCTCGCCTTTCAAGCTTTACTGGAACCCTGAATACGCCTTCAGAACTATAACGTGCCAAATCGAGGCTCGCAACGATATCTGACTCGCGAACTCTATAGATTTGCTCACGGTCACCTCGGATTATCACACGGACAGTCTTTGGATATTCTGTTGCAGGCACATAGCTGTGCCCTTCAGAGATGTTTAGCGGCACTATTATGACACGCTGCTCGAGACGAGTGAGGTTGTAAAGAAACATAATAAAAATCGCCATAACAAGAGAGATGACCTTGGCGGGCCAATTCTCCAGCAATTTAGAAATCTTGGAATCAAGGCTCATTGGAGACCTCATTTCCTTCTCTTCTTAGATTTTGCTCTGAGAAGAGGATATGAAGGCGTTCCAGAACTTCCTCGGAAGAAAGATCATAATACAGCTTTGAATCATAAGCGAGAGAGAGAGTTCCGGTTTCTTCAGAGACTACAAGTACAACCGCATCGGATTCTTCAGCAATACCAAGCGCGGCTCTGTGCCTTGAGCCAAAAGTCTTGCGAATTTCTTGCTGATCGGAAAGAGGAAGAAAGCAGCCCGCTGCTGCGAGCCTGCCCTGCGAGATGATCGCAGCGCCATCATGCAATGGGTTGTCGTGTTCGAACACGGATATAAGCAAGCTGGTTGAGATGATTGCGTCGAGTGGAATACCTTTTTCGATGTAAGAGGCTAGACCTACTTTTCTGGCCATGACGATGATCGCTCCGCGCCTTTTTTCGGCAAGATAAACAGAAGCAGATACTGCGGCCTCAATCCAAGAATTGCGAGCCATAGACTTTCTTCCGAAAATCGATTGGCGTCCAATCTGAATGAAAATCCGCCTTAGCTCAGGCTGAAGAATTATCGCAAGGCCTATCACCAATCCTGGAGCTAGTATATTCATGATCCATGTGACTGTAGAGAGCTTTAGAAAAAAAGATATCCCATATATGGCGAGAAGAATTAGCAGACCGCGAATTAGATAGACCGCATCGGTCATTACAAGAAGCTGATAGGTCTTGTAAATAAGAAAAGCAAGAATGCCGACATCGAGCACGGGCCGCACATATACAGTAAAAAATTGGATAAAAGTCGGCCCATTCATTGTATCACCTCATGAAAGGCTCGAAGTGCGTCCAAAGTTTCTGCTACATCGTGTACTCGAAGAATCTGAGCGCCATTTAGCCAAGCTGCTAAAGCAGCGCCTAGACTGCCCGCGAGCCGATCGGCGACATCCTTACCAGTAAGTTCTCCTATGAGTCGTTTACGAGAAAGGCCAATCAGAACAGGGAAACCAAGCGAAGCTATGCGTTCAATACCCTGCAAAACTGCAATATTGTGCTCCTTGAGTTTACCAAACCCTATACCTGGATCGAGGATTATCGCGTCTGGGGATATACCAGCCTCGATAGCGTAGTCAGCGGCACCTTCAAGGAAAGAGCGGACTTCTTCGAGGCAGTTTTCATAGGAAGGGTTTTGTTGCATGTTCTGGGGTGTTCCTTGCATATGCATAAGAATCGCTGCTGCCCTGCCCCTTGCAACGACTTCGGCCATGCCTGGCCTTTGTAATGCTTCGATATCATTGATTATATCTGCTCCAGCAGCAAGTGCTGCTTCTGCGACTTTGGGGTGACGTGTGTCGACCGAAATTACGGCATCGCTTACTGCCCTGAAGCCTTCTAAAACAGGCAAAATTCTTGATAGTTCCTCTTTTGGATCGATCTCTTTGGAACCCGGTCTCGTAGACTCAGCGCCAAAGTCTATAATAGAAGCACCCTGCCTTATCATGTCGAGAGCTGTCTCGATTGCGGCTTTTGGCTCAAGCCTTCTGCTCCCTTCGAAAAAGGAATCCTTTGTGATATTGACGATACCCATTATGCAAGGCAAATGTTCTGGGGCACTACCTATTTCCAGTGAACGCCCATTCGGAAGTCTTAGCTTGCTTGAGTGATTTTTCGCTTGCATTCTTTTTGCGCTAATGCGCATGCTGAATCTCGCTAGGAGTCGATAATCTTCCAGACAAGTTCGCTGGGATTCCTGTGCCTAATTGCTGCTTCGATAGATCGAGGCTATTCAAGAGATCGTACAGAGCTTTTTGTATGCCCTTTGAGTCTAGGCCTGCGCTAGAAAGAAGTTCTTCTCTAGTTGCTTGAGCAAGCGGTATCGATCCAAAACCCAAGGAAGAAATCTTGATCTGCATGCCTTTACGCATGAGTATTCCTGCAACAGACTCTCCAAGACCACCATTCAAAACTCCATCCTCGATTGTCAAGACTCCATCATATCGAGAACAGATATCGACAAGGTGTTCTTCGTCGATCGGAGATATGAATCGGACATTGTAGACATCCGCAACGATCCCTTTTGTCTCTAGTTCATCCGATACCTCGGCTGCAATATAGGAGAGCGGTCCAACAGCCAATATAAGTATTCTTGCATCATCATGATCGCGCATAAAAACGCCTCTTCCAATCTCAAGAGGTGCTATCGGAAGAGTCGAAGAATGAGAGAAAGCTTTGGGATATCTCATCATGCAAGGCAGATCCAAAGTAATCGCTAGATCCATGAAGGCTGACAATTCCTCCCCATCCGCAGGAGCAAAAAACAATAAATTCGGCATAGCCTTGAAGAGGACAATATCGTAGATTCCCTGGTGAGTCTCGCCATCTTCGCCAACGGCTCCAGCACGATCGAGTGCAAACAACACCGGCTGTTTCGCCAGCGCAACTTCTTGGAACACTTGATCTAACGCTCTCTGCATGAAAGTAGAATACACAGCCACCACAGGCCGCAATCCCCCCTGTGCAAGACCGGCTGCAAATGCCACAGCATGCTGTTCCGCGATACCCACATCATATACCCTATGGGGATAGCGCTCTGCAAGCCTTGAAACCCCCGTGCCCGAAGACATGGCGGCGGTTATAGCAACCATGCGTGGTTCTTTCTCCGCACATCTTATGAGAGCATTGGCAAAACACGATGTAAAACTTTCTCCATGGCTTATCGATCCAGGCCCAGGTATATCGGGGCAAGCTGGACCAAGACCATGAAAACTCTCCGGATCCTCTTCTGCTTTTTCGAGTCCTTTTCCTTTCCTTGTCACGACATGAACAACGACTGGCCTATTCAGCTTGCGGACATGCTCGAAGGTATCTATCAATGAGACAAGATTGTGTCCATCTATGGGCCCAACATATTCGAATCCATAATCAACGAAGAGATTCTCTTTGAAAAAAATGGCTTTTATGGCTCGCTTGGTTCTATTTATAAGGGAAAAGAGCGCCTCTCCAATGCGAGGTATTCTCAGGACCGCCGCATCTACACGCGATCGCAATGACTGGTATCGTACCGACGCCGACAGCTTCGAAAGATATCTCGACATCGAGCCCACAGAGTGAGAGATAGACATTCGGTTGTCATTCAGGACAATGATTAGAGGCAAACCCAATTGGCCTGCATTGCTGAGTCCTTCCATAGAAAGCCCTGCGGTAAGCGCTCCGTCGCCAACAACAGCGATCACCCTGCCAGCATGGCCTGTGCTCAGGCGAGCTTGAAGAAGCCCAAGAGCGGAAGAGATGGCTGTAGAAGAATGTCCTGTATCAAAGACATCGTGTTTGCTCTCTTTTCGCTTGGGAAATCCCGATAAGCCCCCTTTTCTTCTAAGGGTGACGAATCGAGCTGCACGACCAGTCAAGATCTTATGAGAATAGCACTGATGTCCAACATCCCAGACTATTGCATCGTATGGCGATTGAAATACACGATGAAGCGCAATCGTAAGCTCAACAACCCCAAGATTCGATGCAAGATGACCTCCATTGCGCTGTACTGTTTCGATTATGCTTTGCCTAATTTCTGATGAGAGGCGCCGCAAATCGGGCATAGATAAGCCCTGCAGGTCGGCTGGCCCTGAGATTCGTTCAAGCAAGGACATTTCAAAATAGTCTATCATCAATTCGTGAAGATTTCCAGCGGGATTATGGACTCTGCGCGATTTTTTGCACCTCTATGCATCTCGGAAGGCTTTCGAATCTTGCTTGTCTCTTGACAATCCTAGATAAAGGATTCGAGAATACGGATATGGAAATTGAGCTCAAAACTCTGCATCTATGCCAAAGCCTCGACTACGTCCATATAGAGGAACCTCAGATCGTCGAAGCAAAGACTTTATCGGATTTTCTCTCTAATAAGAGTGAATTGTTGCTTGAGTTCGAAGAAAACTGCCTTTCCACAATGACCGATGATGGACCCAAAGTATTTGAAGATCTCAAGCCATCCGCAGTATACCGCTTGGCAGAAAACAAATATATAGAAACAATGGCTCCCAATGATATAAATCTAGGAAGGACTTCTTTATTTTCTCTTGACATAGGAAAGTATATATTTTGTCAGCAAGATATGTATTATGACGAAGAGGTATGGCGCTTAAAGTCGCTTCTTGAAGAAGCTATACGCGAAGTATGGTGGCAAAGGGTTAAATGCGAAGGCTCATGGTTTTTGCGCCTTGTTCCTGAGGATGACCGCGTAGCCGTCCAGGCACTCAAAAAAATGAGACCAGAATAGGTATAAACCTATTCCAGCACAGCGTAGATGCGCCGCACTCCAGCACTCGAGGACTGTTCCTTGATTATCTTGAATTTTCCTATCTCGCCAGTATGCGAAACATGAGGACCACCGCATACTTCCTTTGAAAAATCGCCCATCGTATAGACTTTTACAATAGGCTCATATTTCTCACCAAAAAGCGCAATAGCGCCGGCAGCCTTTGCTTCTTCCGGAGGCATCATCTCCATCGTGACAGGCAGATCTCGAGCTATCTGTTCATTAACAATGCGTTCAACAGCAGCGATTTGCTCTGGTGTCATCGGCGCTGGGTGAGAAAAATCGAAGCGCAAGCGTTCGGCCGTTATGTTCGAACCTTTCTGAGCAACATGATTGCCAAGCACTAAGCGTAATGCCTTGTGCAAAAGATGAGTTGCGCTGTGATAGCGCGTAACAATTTCCGAATTGTCTGCCAATCCTCCCTTGAAAACCTGTTCACTTCCGGCTCTTGAGATTTCTTGATGCTTTTTGAAGGATTCCTCGAAGCCCTGTTTGTCTACCTTGAGCTCATGTTCCGCAGCTAATTCTTCGGTCAGTTCGATGGGAAAGCCATAGGTGTCATAGAGCTTGAAAGCGAGCCTGCCTGGCATTGTTTTGTCTGGATTCTTTAGAAGATTTGGCAAGATTTTCTCGAATTCGTGTTCCCCTTTCTGGAGAGTCTCGAGAAATTTTTTCTCTTCTCGCTCGAGCTCTTCAAAAATACGACCGGCATTCTCAAGCAATTCGGGATAAGGCTCTTTGTAGATATCGATGACGGCTTGGGCGGGCCTGGAAAGGAAAAGTCCCTCGATGCCAAGCTTTTTTCCATGCCGAACCGCGCGACGGATCAAGCGCCGTAATACATATCCAGCTCCAATATTGGATGGCAAAACAGCCTTAGGATCTCCAAGAATAAATGCTGCTGCACGAATATGATCTGCTATTATTCGAAAACTTCGATCAATTTCGGCATCGCTGCTAGAAACTCCATAAGTCTTGCCGGTTATAGATTCAAGTACCTTCAAGATTGGAGTAAAGGCCTCGATTTCATAAACCGACTTTTTCCCTTGCAGCATGGCAACAGTACGCTCAATTCCCATGCCGGTATCGACACAAGGGCGAGCAAGGAGCTCATAGCTTCCATCTGCCTTCTTGTTATACTGCATAAAAACATCGTTCCAGATTTCAAAGTACTTGCCACAATGGCAGCCTGGTTTGCAATCTGGACCGCAGGCAGGCGCACCTGTATCGACAAACATTTCCGTATCCGGGCCGCATGGGCCGGTTTCTCCAGCTGGACCCCACCAATTGTCTTCGCGCGGAAGGAAAAAGATTCTCTCCTCAGGTATGCCAACCTTTTTCCATAAATAAGCCGATTCATCGTCTCGCGGCACCGACTCATCTCCAGCAAATACAGTAACGGAAAGCTTGACAGGATCTATACCGAGATAATCCGGACTTGTCAAAAACTCATAGGACCAATGAATGGCCTCATTTTTGAAGTAATCTCCCAAAGACCAGTTACCCAGCATTTCGAAAAAAGTAAGGTGACTGGTGTCCCCTACCATATCTATGTCGCCGGTGCGGATGCATTTCTGATAATCGGTCAGCCTCTTACCAGCTGGATGTGGTTCGCCAAGCAGATATGGCACGAGAGGATGCATGCCTGCAGTTGTAAAAAGTACCGTTGGATCATTCTCTGGGATGAGCGACTTACCGCTAATCTCAGCATGGCCTCGAGCCTTGAAGAATTCAATGTATTTTCTGCGCAGTTCATCGATTGTGATCATAGCTTGGCAAGTGTAACGAAAGCCCTATGAGCAGGTCAATGAGCAATAACCTCGAATTTTAAAAAGTTCTATGTTGCTGAATGAACGTTCATTCATTATAATAGTATGCGATAGAATCAAATGTGAGGAGAACTATGCGAATCTTAGTGACTGGTGGATTTGGAAATGTTGGAACAAGTGTAATTGGCGCTCTTCTGGCCAAAGGTCATGAAGTGTTCATTTTTGAGCAACCATCCGCTCGTTCGAAAAAACAAAAAAGAACCCGTGAACTTCTAAAAAATGCACATAATAGACTAGGAATTTTCTATGGAGATATCACTGACAAAAAAAGCATTCAAGATGCTATTGGCTCTGTTGGAGACAGAGGGATAGATGCGATAGTCCATCTTGCAGCCATAATACCGCCTCTATCCAATCAGAAACCGAATCTCGCCGAAGAAATCAATGTCGGAGGGACTAACAATATCATCGAAATATGCAAAAACTTTACGTCGCCTCCACGCATTGTCTTTGCCTCCAGTGTGTCGATATATGGCGATAGACTTGTCAATCCGTGGATCTCGACAACCGATCCACTTAATCCCAACGACACTTATAGCGTCACAAAGAACAAATGCGAAATCTTGCTTCGAGAAAGTGATCTTCCTTGGGTTGTTTTGAGGCTATCCTATGTAGTATCGAGCGATTGGCTCCCCTTTGATCCTATGCTCTTCGATGTACCTCCTTCAACGCACTTCGAGGTTGTACATACCGAAGACGCAGGCCGTGCATTTGCCATGGCTTGCAGCCTTTCGAACATTGAAGGCCATACATTCAATATTGGCGGAGGACCAGCCTGCCGAACCACTTACCGAGCTTATCTCGACAGGCTCATGCGGGCCTTTGGTTTAGGGAATTCCTCTTTTCTGCCCGACGAACTATTTGCCAAAGGAGACTTTCATTGTGGTTGGTTTACTGATTCGGAAGAGGCAGAAATGCTATTGCATTTCAGGAGCAAGTCGCTAGAAGACTATTATTCAGAGGTTGAATGGCGCACAAGATTTATCCGCCCTCTAGGCAGCATAGCTGCAATGGCTGTAAAGCCCTGGATTCGTTCACTCAGCCCTTATCGGGCAAAGGCTGACCTAGCGCATTCTCCATTAGCTGTCTAAGAAAGACCTGAATATCGACGGCGCTGATATCGATATCTGTCTTTGAAGTTATCCTGATAGTCTCGAGCGCTCCTAAAAGAAAAACCATGATACCAGTGCGATAGAATTTGCCGTCTAGGGGATAGTCGAGAGAAACAGAAGAGTCTTCGACCAATTTGGAGATCATTGCACTTAGATATTGTAGTTTCTTTTCAAGCCTAGCAGTGGAACTTGCCCCGGCAAGCAGAATCATAAT
>DMNL01000129.1 GCA_003452735.1 Spirochaetaceae bacterium | reverse complement strand
ACAAGAAACATTATCATCCCTCCAATTCTTTTATCTATTTCTATGGCGATGATGACCCAGAAAAGCGCCTTTCTTTTATGGATAAATGGCTATCGCCGTTTGAAACTGCTTCCATCGACTCACTTCCTGCTATCCAACAAACTTTCTCAGAGCCACGGCTCATCGAACGCAGCTATCAAATAAATTCAAAAGAAGAAGCCAAAGCCTATACAGCGCTTAACTGGATGCTATATGAACATGGAGATCTTCTCCTTTCGATGCAAGCTCTCGTTCTCTTCCATATTTTGACTGGTACTCCAGCCTCACCTTTACGAAAGGCTTTGATAGAGTCCGGGCTCGGAGAGGATATTGCAGGTTTTGGCTTTTACGAAGAGATGCGCCAGACGGCGTTCTCCATTGGGCTTAAGGGAGTAAAGCCGAACAATGTAACCAAGGTAGAAGAGCTTATTTTCTCCACCCTCGAGCGGCTCGCCCGAGATGGCATAGATCCCGACACTATCGCAGCTTCTCTCAACACCATCGAATTTGCATTGCGTGAACGAAACACTGGCTCTTTTCCGCGTGGCCTCGCCATCATGCTGGATGCTCTAAATGAATGGCTCTACGACCTCGATCCAATCGCGGCGCTTGCTTTTGCCGAACCACTCGAACAAACCAAAAAAGCTGTTAAAGAGAACCCGAGGCTATTCAGTGAGCTTATAGATTCGCTTATCTTGAAGAATAGGCACAGAACCACAGTCAGGTTTCTGCCTTCCTCCAGTTCAAACCACGAACGGGAAGACGCCGAAAAAGCTATGTTAGCTCTAGCCCGAGCCAGCTTAGATGACGAAGCGCTTAAAAAAATCGAAGATACTGCCAAAACTCTCAAAGAACTTCAAGACAAGCCGGATAGTCCTGAAGCGCTCGCCACAATTCCTGTACTCTCGCTCGACGATATTCCAACAGAATCGCCCATCCTGCCTTCTAAGCCCCTCGAATCGGCAACCGATAAGCTCGAAGGCTCTGGAATCTATGGCTACTATCATGAGCTTTCGACGAGCGGCATCCTTTACTTGGATCTTGGTTTCGATTTTGAAAAGCTGCCATCTGAACTTTTGCCTTATGTTAGTCTTTTGGGTCGTCTTTTAATCGAGACAGGCACGGAAAAATACAATTTTGTCCAGCTTATCCAGCGCATTGGCATGCATACAGGCGGAATTCGAAGCATGGCTATATCCACAACGCATTGGACCGAGCACAAGCCAGTTCCATGGTTTTTCCTACGCGCCAAAGCCCTGCCCGAAAAAGTCGGCATGCTTACTGATATACTCTTGGATATTCTCATGAGTGCACGGCTCGATGACCGTGAACGCATTCGCCAGATTGTGCTAGAGGAGAAAGCGCAAGCCGAGGCAATGCTCATTCCCGCTTCTGCGCGGATTGTCGGTCTTAGACTTAGATCTCGCTTCAATCCGGCATATTGGGCTTCGGAAAAACTTATGGGTATAGAACGCCTCTTTTTCCTTCGCAAGCTCTTGCATCGTATAGAAGAAGATTGGCCGACGGTATTGTCAGAAATACGAGAGCTGCACAGAGAACTTATTCGGCGCGATAATTTACTCGTCAATATCACTTCGGATCGAACCATTCTCGAGGCCTCCGCAGAGTCTATTCTCCGCCTTGCGCAGTCTCTGCCTATACAATCGACGCTTGCGCAATCTTTCTCTGATAAGCCTTCCTTCGAGCTCGATTCATGGATAAACGAAGCATCGCATGCTTGCGACTCTTCTATCTCTAGAACCTCTAAACACCAAGAGAATATTTCTTTAGAAGCCGAGTCTGTCCACAGCGCTCGCCCCGCTCTCGAAACGATCGAGCTGCAGACCCAGGTGAATAGTGTAGGCATGATTTTACCGCTAACAGGGCTCGATCCTATTGCTGGCGGAGCCCTCGTAGCGACAAAATATCTTGATACCTCGTATCTATGGGAGCAAATAAGAGTCATCGGTGGAGCATATGGAGGGTTTTCCAGCCTCGATCTGGCCTCGTCTTTGCTTATGTTTCTTTCCTATCGCGACCCAAACCTAGATCGCACGATAGAAGTCTACCGAAAGGTAGGGGCTTTCCTGGAATCCTGCGATTTACCAAGAGAAGAGATTCAAAAATCGATTATCGGTACGATTGGAGATGTCGATGCCTACCAGCTGCCAGACGCTAAAGGATTCAACGCCCTTATGAATATTCTTTCCGGGTACACTCAAGAAACGCGTCAGCATATCCGCGACCAGATTCTTGCAGCGGACATAGAGGATTTCCACAGCTTGGGAAAGCTACTTTCGGAAGCGGCTGAGCATTCGATGATAGCTGTAATGACCTCACCGGAGCAAGCAGAGAAGTCGCTCTTAGCGCTACCGGCTCCGGTTGTGCGGCTTTCTGTACACTGATAGTAATCAGCCGCTCGGCTTTCTATACATAATTAGCGCATAGATTCGAAAGCTTTCCAGTCGAGCTTATCGAGCAAAGCTTGATCTCCAACAGCGACCCAAAGGAAAGTGCCGTTATGCACATATTTCTCGAAGGCATTATAGACTGCC
>DMNL01000038.1 GCA_003452735.1 Spirochaetaceae bacterium | reverse complement strand
CTTGCCTGCACATCAAAGCCCTCATTGCGCGCTATCAAACTCGTCCTTGCTTACGATGGCAGCGATTTTTCCGGTTGGCAGAAACAGAAAAATGGGCGCTCGGTTCAAGAGGAACTCGAAAAAGCACTTTCGATAATGCATAAACACGAAGTGCGAGTCGTAGGAAGCGCCCGCACTGATGCAGGCGTTCATGCTATGGGACAAGCCGCAAGCTTCTATACGGATATCGCTTCGATTCCAGCCAATCGTTTTGTATTGGCCTTAAATAAACTCTTGCCACGCGATGTGCGCGTGCTCTCTTCTGAAGAGGAGAAACCTGATTTTCATGCCAGATTCGATGCTTCTTTGAGGCGATATCGGTATTTTCTGAGCTGCGGAGGGACGCCTGATCCATTTACTCTTCGCTATGCTCATTTTATTCCTTACTATCCATGTCTTACCATTCTGAATGCGATGGCTTCTGTGGTGTTAGGGGAGCACGATTTTTCGACTTTTGCCTCTGCACAAGATAAGAGCGAATCAAGGTTTCGCTTCATAAGCGAGTCAGTGTTTTTCTTAGAGAGAGACTTGCTCGTCTATCAGATAGCAGGTAATGCTTTTCTATGGCGTCAGGTGCGCTCTCTTGTGGGGACTTTTCTTGAACTCGAAAAGAAAGCAAAGGATCCTGGCGAAGCAGAAATCTTGATGCACGAAGTCCTTGAATCCAAAGATCGAAGTAGGGCAGGGCCTACGGCTCCAGCCTGCGGGCTTTTCCTCTGGAATATCGAATATGGAGAGAGAGTCCATGGCCATACCCGAAAGCAGCACAATAAAAAAGAAAGCAGCAAGGCAGACCCCATTTCCCCAGTTTGGGAAGGGATAGCCAATCCATCGATGCCCATGAGAGCCGATAGGTATCTCTCAGAGATAATCAAGCTCATGACTCGTTCTCAGCTAAAGGCTCGAAATGCTCACCTCTTTTGTAATGGAGTAGAAGTAAAATTTTCTCATAAGCTTAAAAGCAAAGATCGTTTGCGCCTTGAATGGACAGAAGCTCCTTCAGGGCAAATAGAGCCTGAGGCTATACCATTGGAGATTCTTTATCAAGATGCAGATGTCTATGTAATCGATAAACCGCAGGGAATGGTCACCCATCCTGCGGCTGGCAATTGGCATGGCACTCTTGCGAATGCGGTACTATGGCTGGATCACGAAGCTCTACAAAATATTCAAGTTCAAGATTCTTTCTCGATTTCTTCTCCTGCTCGCGCTGGCATTGTCCATCGTCTTGATAAAGACACTTCTGGTGTAATCATCGTAGCACGAACAGCCACTGCCCAGGAATTCTTATCAAGTCAGTTTAGAGAACACCAAGCTAGAAAAGAATATTTTGCAATAGTAAGGGGTATTCCGCCTGAGCCAAAAGGCAGAATTGATACATGGATAGCGCGCAACCAAAGAGATCGCAAAAAGTTTACAGTAAGCGAACCCGGCCGCGGCAAGCATGCACTTACTCTATATAGAGTATGCAGAGCATGGGAGGCAAATTGCTACATCGATGATCGATTGGTCGATGTTGCTTCTAAAGGAGCAAAGCCTTCTATTTACTCGTTACTTGCTCTCTATCCCAGAACAGGGCGAACCCACCAACTCCGAGTACACTGCGCTAATATTGGTTGTCCAATTCTAGGAGATCCTATTTATGGTAAGAAAGATGAAATCTTTCCAGAAGCTACGCTTATGCTCCATGCTCATCGGCTCAAAATTCGTCTGCCTTCTCGATCAGAACCCTCGGTCTTTTCGTCTCCTTTTCCTACTAGATTCAGAGATATCATTTCTTACCTGGACAAGCATGGCCATAATATAAAAGTCACAGATTAAAAATCACAATGTCATATTTGAGTATTTCTTAATATCGAAAAGGCCTTATGAAGGCCTTAGATTATAGAATTATAAAAAAACCGGTACAAGTTTATGCTTGCACCGGTTCTATTTACCACAACATAGCCCCCATATGGCTTTGTGACCTAAGGCTGGCTTTGTGGTTCTTGTGAAAGACTCGCGCTAGCGGCTTTTAGGTGCGAGTCTTTATTGTCTTAGTATCTGCGGCCTCGGTAACCGCCGGTATCTTCCCTTTCGTAGCGTGGCTTCTCCTGCGCTTCATTCACGCGGAGCTGCCTACCCATGAATTCCTGACCATTGAGCGCGGCGATTGCGGCGCTGGCTGCATCGGGATTATCCATCTCAACGAAGCCAAATCCTTTCGCTTTGCCTGTGAATCTATCGACAATTATATTCACAGATGAGACATCGCCATACTGAGCAAACAAATCTTGAAGCTGACGCTCAGAAGTGTTGTAATTCATGTTACCGACATAAATTTTCTTGGACATTTCGGAAAAACCTCAAATCTAGGCCTCGTCCTCTCGACGTAGGCCGGTTTGATTCGCCTAGGGCGAATCTGTAGCGAAATCCTGAAGGCACATATTTGCCTCCAAAGTCTTCAGAGGAGAAATCAGAGAACTGTTTTGATTATTTTTGGTCTTTCCGAATGAAAAACAAGGAAGAGAAAAACCGGCACTTGCGTATGCCGCCATCAGCAAGCCAGTGTTACGAAAGGAAAAACAATGCATGAAACAGCCAATTCCAACCTGAAAACCTATGGAAGACGATTGTCCCTCCGCAGTTTTCACTTATATCTGCAGAATTTAAACCATTTTTTAAAGATCGTCAATAGACACAGACATATTTCAGCAGCAAAAAAGCCATTATAAGCCAAGAGTTATAAAAATATGGACAAACTTGACAAAGACCCCTCCATCGCTATAATCAAAAGTACGGCATATTATTTAATAGGGAGGGCTTATGGCACCATTAGTGGGGTACATCGTCCTTCCTCTTGCCGGTCTTATTCTAGGATGGATGATCCGCTGGCTATATGCCAGATTTCGGCTCTCTTCCGCTGAGAGGGAAGCGGAGCGTGTTTTGCAGGATGCAATAAAAGAGGCGGAGGCCAAGAAAAAAGAGATCCTGGTAGAAGCAAAAGATCAGATCATTCGAGAACGAAACCAGCAGGAGAGGGAACTGCGAGATAGGAGAATGGAGCTGCAGAAATATGAGCGGCGAGTTCTCCTCAAGGAAGAAAATCTCGATGCAAAGCTTGCATCTATAGAACGCATTGAGGCAGATCTTAAAAACAGAGAAAACAAAATAGCAGAAAAAGAAGAATATCTAGCAGGACAGGAAGAGCGATACGCTGCGGAGCTCGAGCGAGTATCGGGCTTTACCGCCGAGGAAGCTAAAAAGCTTATTATACAAAATATGGAGCAAGAAGCACGCAGAGATGCTCAGACCTTGATCAATAAAATCGATCAAGAAGCACAACTGTCGGCGGAGAAGAAAGCCAAAGACATTCTCATCACCACAATTCAACGCATCGCAACTGAATCGACTGCAGAATCTACAATTTCCTCTGTGAGTCTTCCTTCCGATGAGATGAAAGGTCGGATTATAGGGCGCGAAGGCCGCAACATTCGCACGCTAGAAACATTGACCGGCGTCGATATCATAATCGATGATACACCAGAAGCTGTGGTTATATCATGTTTTGATCCAATTCAGCGCGAGATTGCAAAGATTTCGCTTGAAAGGCTCATTGCAGATGGCCGCATACACCCTGCACGCATTGAAGAAATGATACAGAAGGTGACCCGTGAGATCAATCAAAAGCTCTACGACGAAGGCGAAAAGGTTGTTTTCGATCTTGGCTTGCACAACATGGCTCCAGAGCTGATTAGAGCTGTTGGAAGACTCTACTACCGCACGAGTTATGGACAGAACGTACTGATGCACTCAAAGGAAGTGGCTATTATTGCAGGACTTCTAGCAGCGGAGCTTGGCCTAAACCGCGAAATAGCAAAGCGGGGTGCGCTGCTTCACGACATTGGGAAGGGCATTGTTACAGATAGCGATAAGAATCACGCAGAGATCGGCACAGAAATCGCTAAAAAATTTGGTGAAGATACGCGTGTAATCAATGCGATTGCATCCCATCATAACGATGTAGAACCCAATTGTCCGGAAAGTGTAATTGTGCAGATTGCAGACGCTATTTCGGCTGCCCGGCCTGGTGCAAGGCGTGAGACTCTGGATAACTACATAAAACGTCTAGAAGACCTTGAAGCTGTAGCAGAGAGCTTTTCTGGTGTAGAAAAGGCCTTTGCTATTCAGGCAGGTCGAGAGCTTCGTATCATTGTAAGCAATGAACAAGTTTCGGACGATCAGGCCAAGGAGCTTTGCAAGGATATCGCCAAGAAAATAGAATCAGATTTACGCTATCCTGGAAGAATAAAAGTCACAATCATAAGGGAAACTCGAATAGTGGAATACGCGCGATGAGCTCTATGACTGCCAATGTACTTATGATCGGCGATATTGTCGGAGCGCCCGGCCTTCGGGCGCTCTTTGCTATTTTGCCGACTTTAGTTAGAAAGACCGAAGCAGATCTCGTTGTCGCGAACGGCGAAAATGCACTTAAGGGTTATGGAATTGGCCCGGACGAAATTGCAGCGATGCGTTCCTATGGTGTCGACATCATAACGAGCGGCAATCATGTTTGGGAGAGAAAAGAAGCAGCAGCTTTACTCGAAAGCGAAGCTCAGCTATTGCGTCCGGCAAATTATCCAAAAGGATTACCTGGCCGTGGGTTTGCTTATGTAGGTGGGCGAGTCTCTGCCGGACAGCAAGCCATTGTCCGAGCGAGTGGTGCAGCTGCTCGCTTCGAATGGCTTGTGGTGAATCTTCAGGGCCGCCGGAGCATGTACGATATAGATTGTCCCTTTACTAAGGCTGATCAGCTGCTTGCAGCAGCCGCGCGCGATCACCCAAATGCTCTCATTGTCGTCGATTTCCACGCAGAGTCCAATGAAGAAAAAGAGGCTCTAGCTTGGTATTTGGATGGACGTATCTCTGTATTTGCAGGAACTCATACCCATGTGACCAGTGCCGATGAAAGAGTGCTACCCAAAGGCACTGGATATCTCACCGATCTTGGAATGACCGGCCCAATCGATTCAGTGATAGGCATGAATGGTGATATCTGTATACGCCGTTTTATTACCCAGATACCATATAAGATGGAAACGGCAGAAGGGAGTTCCGCAATAATGGGGGCGATTTTTAGAATCGAACCAAAAAGCCATCGCTGTGTGGAAATAGAGAGAGTCTACCAGAGCTTATAAATATCGAGAGTGCAAAAAACTAGCAGATTGCTTTCATTATAGATATTTCTTACGGTTATGATGTCTATTTCTCAAGGCCTCTTGACATTTGAGTTCAGGCAGGTATATATAAACGAGCAAATAAACGAATAAGATTGCGGCGATGGTGGAATTGGTAGACACGCTAGCTTGAGGTGCTAGTGCTGAGA
>DMNL01000074.1 GCA_003452735.1 Spirochaetaceae bacterium | reverse complement strand
GACTTACCTGTTCTAGCGCGGGCTGCCTGGATGATCCATCGCATTGCAAGAGCTTCTCGGCGCGATTCACGTATCTCGATCGGTACCTGATAGGTAGCACCGCCAACGCGGCGAGATTTAACCTCAATAGAGGGTTTTACATTTTCGATTGCTTTGGTAAAGGCATCTAGAGCGGGCTGACCGGATCTCTGCTGAAGGAGATCTAGGGCATCATACATTATGCCGGTGCAGACAGATTTCTTGCCTTCCCACATCATTCTACATATAAAACGAGAGATGACAACCGAATTATATTTGACATCAGGGGCGTGTCCCCTGTCTATTGCTTTCTTTTTTCTTCCCATTTATTACCTCGCTCAAGCCTTTGGCTTCTTTGCGCCATATTTTGAGCGACCCTGTTTGCGGTCTTCGACTCCGAGCGCATCTTTTGTTCCACGGATGATATGATAGCGAACTCCAGGAAGGTCCTTGACACGACCGCCACGGACGAGCACCGCAGAGTGCTCCTGAAGATTGTGCCCAATTCCCGGAATGTATGCGGTCACCTCAATACCGTTGGTGAGTCGCACACGTGCTACCTTTCGTAGAGCTGAGTTTGGCTTCTTGGGCGTTACTGTCATAACACGTGTACAAACACCTCGGCGTTGTGGGCATCCCATCAGCGCTGGCGATTTAGTCTTCCACTGAGTTTGCTTCCTTCCATTTCGGATTAGCTGGTTAATCGTCGGCATATAAGCTCTAGACTCCCTTTCCTCCGCTCGCTTCAGCATCGCGCGCGGTTTTCTTCAATATAATTTATATTCCGGACTGCAAAAACTGCGGTGTCTGTTTTAGCAGCGGTGTAGAATACCTTTCTCAACCATTACA
This sequence comes from Spirochaetaceae bacterium, assembly GCA_003452735.1. Taxonomy (GTDB): domain Bacteria; phylum Spirochaetota; class Spirochaetia; order Treponematales; family Rectinemataceae; genus Rectinema. The sequence goes on along the minus strand of DMNL01000074.1, from coordinate 1,688 downwards.
TGTCAAGACCTATGGCTTCCTCTGCCAGAAGAAAGCCTTATAACATAATCATAAATCTATGCCATAGGGCAGGCTCGAAAGCACCTGATCCTTTACTCCTCCAACGGCTCATTGTCTTCGCTGAATCCTTCGTCATTATCGAAAATGGTCGTTTCCTCGAAGCTAATATCGCTCGTACGATCTTGGAGTATGGCGGGTGGAGCTAGTTCGCGCTCCTGTTTTCGCTTTTCGAGCACTTCCTCTACTAGAGCATTGAGGTCGTCATTTTCAGCATCGAAAAGTTTAAGCTGCCGGTATTGCTTCATTCCTGTTCCAGCAGGGATAAGATGCCCTATTATGACATTCTCCTTGAGCCCTCGCAGTTGATCTATCTCTCCCTTTATGGCTGCATCCGTCAAAACCCTTGTTGTCTCCTGGAAGGAAGCCGCGGCAAAGAAGGAATCGATCTTGAGAGATGCACGCGTTATGCCGAGCAGAATGGGGCGCGCCACTGCGGCCTGTCCGCCTTCTTCCATGACTCGTCTATTTTCGTCATGGAATTTATGCTTATCCACTTGCTGGCCATAAATGAATACCGTATCTCCTGGATTGACTATTTCGACCTTCTTCATCATCTGACGGATGATGACTCCTATATGTTTATCATTGATAGTTACACCCTGAGCACGGTAGACCTGCTGTACCTCATCCATGAGGTAGCGCTGGCATTCCTGTTCACCCAGAATCGCAAGGATATCATGTGGATTCTTGACTCCATCGCATAGCATCTCGCCAGCGACAACCTTGTCGCCGTTGCGCACAAGAAGCCTACGGTTCTTTGGCACAAGGTGCTTATGGGTCTTGCCAAAGGAATCGCGGATATTGATTACGCGTTTGCCTTTGAGTGTGCCCCCAAAGGTGACAGTGCCAGAGACCAGCGCAAGAACAGCTGGCGATTTAGGTTTGCGCGCTTCGAAGAGCTCGCCGACTCGCGGCAGGCCGCCGGTTATATCCATGGCTTTGGCGCTTTCCTTTAGAATCTTTGCAAGCATTTTGCCTGCCCGAACGGTTTCGCCGTCCTCTACATTGACATAAGCGCCTTCGGGAAGGTAATAGGTTTCTATATCGTTGCCAGCCTCGTCGGTTATGATTATTCGCGGCTCTTTTGTGTCGCGCTCGTTTCCTACATCGGTAATAATCTTTTCCACATTGCCGGTCTCGGCGTTGATCTCTTCTTTCAGTGTGGCGCCAGGCATGATGTCCTCATATCGAACAATACCATCATGCTCAGATATTATTGGGTCGTTGAAGGGGTCGAAGGTCGCTATAGTCTCGTTGGCAAGAAGAATCTGGCCGCGCGATACCACCATTTCGGAACCGTTGCGAATCTCTACCTTCTGCTCCTGAGAGATTAGCAAAAGTCTGTTATCGATAACCTTTGCATAGGATATACTCGGGGATTTTATATAGCTGCCATCGGCTTTTTTTATAACCGAATCGTCCTTCAAGACACGCTGACCATCTTTAACAAGGAGAGTATCTTCATCGGTAAAATCGAAGACGCCAAACACTCTGTTTACATAGATATAGCCGCGGCGAGTAAATAGTAGACGACCGAGCTCGGTCTTTACACAAGAACCTTCGATATCTGCGATGTAAACAGGATAATGAAGTGAAATACGGTTCTCTTCAGCGGCTTTTGTGGCCGC
>DMNL01000018.1 GCA_003452735.1 Spirochaetaceae bacterium | reverse complement strand
CATAATCCTTCTTCTGTATTCCGCGCTCCTTCTTCTATTGAAGAAGAGTTCGAAGAAGCCGTAAGGACTCCAGGTGCAGCTCTTCCGAGAAAACGAATGTATGCGAGATCTGAGGTGACAATATCAGAAATCGGCGGTCGGCCTTCCATCCTTGGCATATCGAGTGTACAGAGAGCCACATTTCTATTCTTAAGTTCCTCTATGACGCGGAGCGTCAACCACTCGGAATTCTGGAATTCGACCGCGAGGGAATAGGCTGCAAGAGGATAAGTTTCTAGAGCCTTTAGCAATTTATCGAGATAACGCCGTTCTTCTTCGCGATAGCGAAATGAAAAAGGAAAAACAAGTAACACCGCACAGAGTCGATCCGCTTCTGCCAGTGGCTCTATGCCCTTAAGAAATGTCCTCAGGCTGCGAGACCAGGTAAATGGATCTATCCGATGAGTGAGAGAGCTGTGGGCAATAACTGAGAAATCCGTAGGCGCCCTACCAGAAGGCTCCTGAACAGGCAGCTTCTGAATTAGTTGGTTCTGAAACTGCGCCTGTCCGGCAGACGACCCTAGAGCTCGAGCGAGAATATCTCGCATTTGGGCGGCCTTGGGCATGGTATGGAATGTAAAATCCAGCTCTAGGGTAGAAAAGCGCTCGCAATATAAGCGCAAATATGCCTCTTTATCCGTCCCATGACTATAGAGAACGCCCTCCCATTCGGGATATTCATACCCAACTGTCCCAATTCTGAGATCGTAAGCGCTAAGATCGTTTGGCGGGGAAAACATTGCCTCCATGTTTAAATTATACTATACAGATGTGTAGGTATCAAGAGAAATCGAAGAAATGCTGCTTAGCTACCTTTGCACAAAATTGTCGTGCACCCCGAGATAAAGATTACTTAGCTCTAAGAAATGCAGCTTGATCACTTTTGCACAAAGCTGCTGGGGATCTTGTAGCGCATCCTGTGAAAATCGATAAAAAATAAGGAATTACTTAAAAAGCAAAGAAGCTTCATCTGCCACTCTCGGAGAACAATGCTATCGTATCCATGCAACTAATGCCGTATAATATCGGTGGAGGTTACTATGAAAAACTTCACGTGGTACACACCGACAAAGGTGATCTTTGGCACGAGAATTCTCGATCAGCTGGGCAGAGAGGCATCGCGAATTGGAAAGCGAGCACTTTTTCTTTACGGAAAACAGAGCATCAAGCGCAGCGGCCTCTATGAGAAAGTGGTAGCTCAGTTGCGCGGCGCTGATATTGAATTCATGGAACATGGCGGCGTACAACCGAACCCGATTATCTCGCATGCCCTTGAAGGTGCACAAAAGGTAAAAGAACATGAGCTTGAGATGATTATCGCGGTTGGTGGCGGTAGTGTGATCGATGAGGCAAAGTCGATAGCTGTCGCTTCCTGCAACGAGGAGCCGCTTTGGGACTTTTATCTGGGCAAGGCTATTATCAAGAATGCATTGCCTATAATTGCGGTTCAAACCCTTCCAGCTACCTCTTCGGAGCTGAATCCTACCTCGGTTATGACCAATGACGCGACTGGCGAGAAATTCTCTTTTAGTTCCGAACTGGTTTTCCCAAAACTATCGTTTCTCGATCCATCGCTCACATTGGACATACCAATCCAATACACGGCTTATGCCTGCACAGACATCCTTTCGCACATGATGGAGGGCTACTTTACAGCAAGCGAAGATTCTCCTCTTCAAGATGGAATTGTTGAAGGGACCTGTAGGGCTGTAATAGGTGCTCTTGATACAGTGATGATACAACCTAGAGATCTCAAGGCTCGTTCTACCATAATGTGGGCGGGAGCGCTTGCCTGGAATGGTCTTTTTGTTGCGGGCGTAGAAGGCGCTTCGACTCCAAATCACATGCTAGAACACCCTTTGAGCGGGCTCTATGATCTGCCGCATGGGGCAGGTCTTTCAATCGTTATTCCGGCATGGTTAAAATACATGAAACCGCACATTGCGCATCGAATTGTGCTATTCGGAGAACGAATACTAGGCATGGGAGAGTCTCTGAGAAACAAGGCAGCTCTCGATGCAGCTGACCTCGTCATCGAAGAGCTGGAGGGCTGGTATCGGCATATTCATACTCCGATCCGGCTCCATGAAGCAGGAATCGAAAAGCTCGATATCGAAGCATGTACAAAACAGGCTCTTTCTTTGAGTAAGTTATGGAATATACCCGGCTACAAGGATTCCGATATCCAAGCGATATATGAAATGATGGCCTAATTATACTCGATGATCATCTAAAGCCATCCCTAGAATAGCTAAAGGAGTAATCCAGCTCTGTCGCCATTATTATAGTCCTGCGGCTAGCCCTACAGAAAAATGAAATGGCTTCACATCTGCCTTGTCAGCTTGGAAGGCCCATGCCGCTTCCAGAGTGAGATGCATGTGGGTCACGGCCGCAAGGCCGGAAAGCAAAGCACAGTCGAAATCAGCCTGGAGAAAAGCCGAACTCAAAAGCGAAGGCGTATTGTCGATCTCAAGGCCAGCACCGCGCAATCCTGAACTCATCGATATTCTTCTGAGTGCAAAGGAAGGAGCAAAGAGATGACTCATAATCCAGTTTAGCTCTAAAGAAAAGAGCCTTGCTTTTATCTCTCCATAGAGGTACCAAGAAGAAAGATCTGAGCAAGCTTCATATTCCTTATATGCAGGATATGGAATATCTGCTACTGAGAACTCATAGTTTCCTGCATTTTCCAGATATCGAGCTGCTGGCGAAAAAGCCACTCCTCCGGTGGGAGTCCAGGCTCCATAAATGGAAGCTCCTATTCGCTCCGCAATTGTCGATTCTCCCAAATAGATCGATCCCGATATAGAAAGACCTCCAAAATTCGATGAATTAGCTCCTTCATATTCGATTCCGCTCTTGAGAGAAATACCTGAAGGATTGTAGGGTGGCTTATAAGAAGAAGAAAGGCTATCGAATTCGACTCCTGCCCCCGCTACCCATGCGCAATAATCTGGCACTAGATAGAATAAACCCTGTTCTGAATATTTATTCTGCACACCTCCGTATCGAGCATGTATCTCTGTAGAAATACTCTTAAATGTAGGTATAAGGGCATGTCCCCAGTGCAGCGCTCCTTCAAGAGCAGATATGCGCGCAACAGGAAAGGCAAAGACTCCTTGGTCCCAAGCGCTGAGCTCGAATCGCCAAGCCCCGGCACTCAGCTGGAAAGCAATGCTTGTAGCTGGTTTTGCTATGAGGAAATCCCATCCAACAAGAGCTGACCAGGAAAGGCGTTCGGTAAGATCTGTCGCTATGAAATCTATACCCAGCAATGTGCCATCGGCATAGGGGATTCGACTTGTCTCGAAGATAGCTGGAAAGAGCGTAGATCGCTTTTGTACTGCTTTGGAATGCTCTAGGGAAAGCTCTGACGAAAGCTCTGGCTCAGGTTGGGGTACTTTGCTAGTCTCTGGCTGGAGCTGTACCTCTCTGTTAGGCTCTAGCTGATGCTGTACTTCTTCACTGCTCTCTAGATGGGCTGACTGGTTCCTCATCTCCAGAGAATAGCTCTCTATCCATGCCGTAGGCGAAATCCACCTAAGGGGCTCAGAATCAAAATGTTGACCAGGAGCTTCGATCTCGCCTTTGAAATCCGAAATATCGAGAAGAAGAAGACGCGATTGCCCGTTTTCTATGGATGCTCGATAGACAAGGTGAGAGGCGTCTGTGAAGACGGGCATATGAACACCGCCTGAAGGACTTTTTCTGGCTATTGCAAATCGCCAAAGCCCATTATTTTGCTCCAGAATAGCAAGGCGCGATAATCCGTTGTCAGGGACAAGGCTTAGAGCAAAGCTAATCGAATCCGATGGCTCGGAATTCTCCCTAAATCCTTGGGAAAGCCATCGTATGGCCAAATCGGGAATATCGGCTACCTCTATCTGCCCATTCGCGAATCTTCGAGCAGGGAGAACCGCAGTGCCAAGCCTTACAAGGCCATATTCGATAGACGTAAGAGGATCCTGCCAGGAATCATAAAGAGAGATTTCTTCTTTCGTACCCGAATGCTTTTCGAATAGCACCTCGCCAATACTAGCCTGTGGAAGGTCTTTTTCGTAGCGGAGTTTGTGCTCGGATAGGTCGTATATATAGCGAGCGGGAATAGCCTGGTTTTGCGAATTGATTCGAGTCCAGTCGAGTTCTAGCCTTCCGAATTTTACGTTACAATAAATGTTACGTAACATTTGGTCAGTTGCAAAAAGCCTCTCTGGCTTCTTTGCCATAGCTTTTTTTTCGAACTCCGATTTATTTTTAGAATCCTCCTGCAAATCGACTACCGAGAGCTGATACATACCGCGGCGTTCCAAATCCACAAAATAGACTTTCCCGCCACCAGCCCCAAGGGCTCCAACATATCCAGAAAAAAGCTCCTTCTCAGCAGGCATATCGGCAGCATCATTCATCTCAATTGGATCGACTCCGCCCTGCCCTTCTTGCACCTCTAACTCGCTTCCTTCATCAATCCAGACTAAAAAATCCTGCCACAACTTATTTGGTTTTACTCCTGTCTCGCGTTCCAGAATTCCTTTTGAGAGAATTCCGCCATCGAATCCTCGATAGATAATTCCACGACCCGAGCTTTGCCAGAGCCGCCCGACAATGGATGGCCCAAATCGCTCGCTTAAATAATCTACAAAAAGACCACCATATAGATATGGCAGTGAGCCTGCCCCATAGAAATCTTCCAAGCCAGAAACATCCCAAAGGGATCGATCTTTTCCACGTGCCCTCTCTAGCCTTACAAATTCTAATGCTGCTGGATCATTCAACCTCCCAGAGCCATTCTCCTTGAACCTGCTCTCCACCCATACGGCGGTTCCTTCGACCATAGCCTGTGGCATCATATATATTTCTGGAGCAACCCAATCCCCTCCGAACCATGACAGAACTCGCCAAGCAAGACTTCGCTCATTCAGAGTGATATAATGCACAAGTTCGTGCAAAAACACTGAATATAGCTCGTCTTCCAAAGTAGCAAGCTGGCTCCTCGGATCAGCAGACGCCAGAAGGAGCACAATCCTATTAGAAGGATAAAGAGTAGAAAACCCATTCAAAGAATATTGAAGATCGCTCAAAAGCACAGGAATGCGCTCTGTTCTTAGCTCCAGTCCCAGAAAATCGCATAGTTCTCCATAGGTCTTATCAGCAAAGCTTGCTAGCCTTTTTGCCTCGGCTTCCAGGCTCTTCGGTGAATAAATGTCGAAAGAATCGGTTTTTAAATGGAGTACAGGCTCCATCGATGGAATAAGCTGTGCATGAACCCGAACAAAAGTACAAAAGAATAATAGTGCAATTATAGCAGGCCGATTAGCATAGCGCTTATTATCAAGTTTATGATTGAGCCAATTGCAGAGATTCTTGAGATGTCCAGGTATTTTGCGAAAGCAGTCGTTGCAGAGGCACTGATAAAAGAATCTTATAATAACCATGCTTAAGTTTACCATACTTT
>DMNL01000062.1 GCA_003452735.1 Spirochaetaceae bacterium | reverse complement strand
GTACAAATAGGAGATCCTATTGTCCAAAAAAGAGCCCTAGATGTGCTTCTAGCGGCGCGCGATGCAGGACTATACAATGCGGTGACGGATTGTGGGGCAGGAGGACTTTCTTCTGCGGTTGGGGAAATGGCACGAGCGCTCGGAGCGGAGATCGAGCTTTCTGGTCTTGGCACCAAATATCCCGGGCTCGCTCCCTGGGAGATCTGGTTGTCCGAGGCTCAAGAACGTATGGTCTTAGCAATACCTCCTCGACATGTCAAGGCTTTTTCGGAGCTATGCGGTATTTTTGAATCCGAATTTTGGGATATTGGGGCATTTGGAAGCGATTCAGAGTTGAAAGTGAGGATGAAGGGCGAGCTCGTACTCGATCTGGACATGGTATTTTTACATCAAGGCTTACCTAAAAAGCTCCTTGTGGCGCAAGAACCACTATCGAAATCGTTACAAGGACCACTGTCGAAATCGCTACAAGAACCGCTAAAAAAATCGCTTAAGATAAATTCAGCCGATCTCGAAGGCCAGTTTCTAAAGCTGCTTTGTAGCCCGGAAGTTGCCTCGCGCGAGAAAATAGTGCGCCGCTATGACCATGAAGTGCAAGGCAATAGCGTTATCAAGCCCTTCGTAGGTGCTTTCTGCGATTCGCCTTCGGATGCGGCGGTTCTGAAGCCTCGAGAGGCAGCAGGAGAATGGGGCATGGCGCTTTCCAATGGCTTTAGGTCGGACTATGGGGAACTCGATCCTTATCGGAGTGCATGGGCCGCAGTGGACGAAGCCATGCGGAACATAGTGGCTAGCGGGGGAGATCCACGGCGGACTGCAATTCTCGATAATTTCTGTATGGGAGATCCAAACGATCCTGGTGTAATGTGGTCGCTTTTGGAGTGTGCACGGGGCCTAAGAGAAGCTGCCTTGTCCTTTCAAACTCCAATCATCTCTGGTAAAGATTCCTTTTACAACGAATATCTGGGCTCCGACGGAAGCAGGCATGCCGTTCCGCCGTCGCTGCTTGTATCGGCATTGGCCTTTGTGCCCAAAATCGAGCGAATAGTGACTACTTTTCTTAAGCAGCCAGGCGATTCGATATGGCTTGTAGGGGATTTTAGGCCATCTGCAATATGGGAAAACGAAGTGCCCGACATAAGCCCAAAAGCTCCTAATGTCTATGGTGCCTTGTTCGATGCGATTCAAGAAGGGGAGGTGCTCGCCGCACATGATCTCTCCGAAGGAGGCCTTGCCGTAGCTCTTGCGGAGATGTGCATTGGGGGAAGATTAGGCGCTCGGATCAGGCTGCCCGATATGAATGAAAAGAGAAATAATCCCATAAGCAAGGCCATGGAACAAGATAATATTCTTGCAGTATCAAGGCTTGCTCTCTTTGGTGAGACGATGGGCTGTCTTTTGGTCGAGGTAAGTGCTGAAAAAGAAAAGCAGTTTGCGGCGCGATTCGCTTCGAATTCTTCACAGAAGAGCTTAGAACAAGAGAATCTAGCTCAGAGGCTTGGCGAAGTATCGAAGGAACCCTTTCTGGAAATCACCGATCCATCTCTTTTTTCGATTTCAATAAAAGAAATGTTCGACGCTTGGAAATGCGCCAGCCAGGAGTTGCTTCCATGAAAGCGATTATTCTAAAGGCTCCAGGAACCAATCGGGATTACGATGTGCAATCTGCCATAGAGCAAGCCGGAGGTCAGGCTGATATCTTGCCAATTTCCCGTCTTCGTAGCGATGCAAGACTTTTGCGAAACTATGGCATGCTCGTCATTCCGGGAGGCTTTTCTTATGGGGATGCATTAGGAGCCGGAAGGCTGTTCGCTCTCGACCTTTCACGCTTCTTTGCGGAAGAGGTGGGACGCTTTATAGAATCTGGCAAGCCAGTACTAGGTATTTGCAATGGTTTTCAGGTATTGGTGAGAGCAGGAATCCTGCCAGGAAAACAATTTGAACCTCATAGATTCACTCTTGCGCACAATGAAAATGGGAGTTTCGAGTGCAGATGGGTGCGTCTTATGGCACCAGCTTCCAATTCTGTTTGGACAAGAGGGATCGATTTCATTTTCTGCCCGATAGCCCATGGCGAAGGGCGCTTCAGCGCAGACTCGGCTGAAGCTATTGAAAAGTTAGAAAAAAAAGGCTGTATCGCTCTCCAATATACAGATTCTTCGGGTGAGCTCGCCCATGGCAGTTACCCCGAGAATCCCAATGGATCGATAAGAGATATTGCGGGCATCTGCAATCCAGAAGGCAATGTGCTAGGACTAATGCCTCATCCCGAGAATGCGGTTTTCGAGTGGCAGACTCTGGCTCTGGCTGACCGCACAGCGGATGGTGCACGCAAGCTCTTTGAAAATGGATTGCGGTATGCGGCTTTGTGAGAAGGAGGCAGTATGGTTTCGGAGGATCTAGTCAGGCAGCTTCTTCCAATCGCTTTTCGAGGGACAGGCAAAGCCGATGGAGAGGGCAAGGTCAGGGAATGGTGGAATCTGTCGGGCAATAAGAGGCTTATGGTAACCACGGATAGAATCTC
>DMNL01000156.1 GCA_003452735.1 Spirochaetaceae bacterium | reverse complement strand
CTCTTCCCTACTTTATGCTTCAACTTTTTATACAAGGTTCGTAGCAGTAATGAAATGCCTTGGCTATTTAAATCAATTGCTCTATATTGATACAAAAGGAACGGATTAAATGAAAATAATAATAATCGGCAATGGGGTAGCCGCGAATTCTGCGGCTTCGGCAATTCGAGACCACGAAAGAGAAAGCGACATTACCATGATTTCGGATGAAAACCTCTTTTTCTATGCTCGACCCAGGCTTACAGAGTATCTTGCTGGAAAATCGCCTTTCGAAAAGATCATAGTCCATGATGAAAAATGGTACGAAAAGAACAATATCGATCTATTGAGAGGTGCTAGAGTCAGCTCTATAGATACCGAGCATCGAATGGTCTGTGGCTCTTTTGAAGACCTTCCATACGACAAGCTGCTGATCGCCTCTGGAGCATCGCCTTCGTTTCCTCCTTTCTATAATCCTCCACTCGAAAAAGTGTTTGTGTTACGAACCAAAGAGCAAGCTGATCGCATCATCGCCACCGCACAGCAATGCAGAAGCGCAGCAATCATCGGAGGAGGTCTTCTTGGAATAGAAACCGCCTATGCTCTTTCAGAACGTGGCTTGGAATCTACAATCGTCGAATATTACAAGTGGCTTCTGCCAAGACAGCTCGATGAAGATTCTGCAAGTATTCTCCAGGAATTACTTCTTCAAAAAGGCATAAAATTTTTGCTAGGAAAACAGACATCTTCCCTTTCGAATGAGAACGGAAAGATTAGCATATCCTTTTCCGATGGCGGATCTGTTTATGTCGATATGACGATAATTTCAGCCGGAGTACGACCGAATATCGCTTTTCTAAGAGATTCCAAGATTTCGATTGGTCGCGGTATTACCATAGATAATCAGATGAGAACCAATCTTCCAGATGTCTATGCAGCCGGCGATTGCGCCGAATTCAACGGGAAAATGTATGGAATCTGGCCTGCGGCAAAAGAGCAAGGAGAAATGGCTGGTCACGCCATAGCCGGTCAAAGCGTTGATTATAGAGGAAGCGTTATGAGCACCAAGCTCAAGGTGGCAGGTATCGATGTCGCATCTGTAGGAGATTTCTCGATCGCGCCTTCGACAACCGTGGAGGTTTTACATGAAGAAGGTGTTTTCAAGAAATACTTCCGTGAAGGAAATAAGCTCAAAGGCGCAATCCTGATAGGCGACACATCAGACTATTTCAAATTGCAAAATGAAATTGCAGGGTAGGCTCTATACCCTATTCCATGCCTCTTTGCACGACAAGAGCGTTTCGGAATCGGCATTATTTGGTAAGGCAATAACCTTATTATAGGATATCTTTTTCAAAATCGATAAGAAAAAAATAGGATGTGGCGTGCCCGAAGCCTTAGGAAATGTCGCTTTTCCCATTATTGGTCCCGCAAAATCCTCAAGAGAATCCAAATAGGCATGGGCAATCAAGTCTCCATAATGAACGATATCTTCGATTTTCATATTTGTCTCGATAATGTCGCTCGAAGCTATAGCGATAGCAAGGTTCTTTTTCCCAACCGAGCCAAGAACGCCGACAACTTCTTCCAATGAATTCAAGAAATTGGTCTTTTTAGGCCCAAGTGGTTCCAGACAAAAAACGATGCCCTTTTTTTCGGTAATTTCTGCTACCATGAATAAAAACTGATTGAAATTTTCTTTTAGTACAGTGGCTTCGCTTTCCTGTGGAAGAATCCTTGCTTGGCCATCTCCCCAAACCAATGTCTTGCATCCAAGTTCTGAGATTCTTCCTATCGCCTTCTTCAAATATTCTATCCATGCATATATATTAAATCCTCTCTCGGTAGTGTTGACACCTTCTGGAAGCGGTGATTCAAATACTTCGAACGACAAGCCAGTCTTCAAGAGACGCTCTTTGATATCGATAAATGTATGATCATCTAGTCGCATTATTTCGGTGACAGGCAGCTGCACAATCTGAAACCCCTGTTTTTTGGCTTGTTCAATCTCCGAAAGATGACCAATTCTTTTTGCCCATCTCAGATTCATAGTGGCTTTCCCTTTCATAGCCGCTCCTCACTTTAAGGCTTCCGATAAGGCTTATATCAGAGCTTTCTTCAAGGCTTAACCAGATTTACAAGTGCCTCTAGCGCTAAGACATAGCTATTTGCACCAAATCCAGAGATAACTCCGACACATACATCGGCAAGGACCGATTTATGGCGAAAATCTTCTCTCGCATATACATTTGAAATAAAAACTTCTACACAGGGCACCAACATCGTTCCGATTGCGCTACGCAAAGCATAGCTGTAGTGTGCAAGAGCTCCCGCATTGAGGATAACACCCTCATATTTGCCAGGCACGGTCTGCATGCAATCGATGATATCGCCTTCGCTATTGAACTGCACACAATCCACTTCGACTCCCAATTCTGCAGCCTTTTTCATCAGCTTCGAATGAATCTCATCCAATGAAGCTTCTTTATAAATAGAAGTCTTTCTTTGCCCCAGCAGATTCAGATTTGGCCCTGAAATCGATAAGAACTTCTTCATTTTTCTTTTCTCCTTTCCGAGCTTATCGATGGCTATTTTTTGCCCTTTTCGGCGAGGACCTCGAGCAATGCATGGAGACCGAGTATATAACTGTAAGAGCTAAAGCCACATATCTGCCCAACGCATACTGGCGAGATGATAGATACATGCCGAAAAGTTTCTCTTTTGTAGACATTCGATATATGCACTTCTATGGTTGGGAGTTTGACTGCGGCGATAGCATCTCTCAAAGCAATCGAATAATGAGTATAGGCGCCAGCATTGATCACAATTCCATCGATTTTCCCTCTGCAGCCATGAATGAAATCGATAATGAAGCCCTCGACGTTCGATTGGAAAAAATCGAGGCTGACTGGGAACTTCGATGCTTCTAATCGGATTTCTTCATTGATCTCTTCGAGAGTCTTGCCGCCATATATTCCAATTTCTCTCTGCCCAAGCGTATTTAGATTGGGACCATGAATTATCGCAATATGACTCGATTCCATAAGCATTCCTAATTTAGGAGCCATTGTACTCTATTATTCTTGAACTAGGAATATGTGGTGCGAGGCCTGCTTATGATGTGTTCTCTCTATATATATTTCACATAGTTGACTTTGTAATTTGTATAGAAATCCTTATTCGTGGCGCCTTTCGAAAATGGACCAAGTCCAGAATTTTTTGCCCCTCCAAAGGGCATAGAGGCGTCGGTAACTGTGCCATGATTCACATGAGTCATGCCGGATTCCACTTCCTGCTGGAACTCATAGATATATTTGAGATTGTCTGAGAAAAGGCACGAAGCCAGTCCATATTCAGTGCTATTGGCAACTTCGATCGCCTCCTCGAATGTATCGACCTTGATGCTCACAAGGACAGGGCCAAAGATTTCTTCTTGAGCCACCTTCATCGATGGACTGACATCTGTGATCAAAGTGGGCTCAATATAGAAGCCTTTGTCGAATTCACCACCAGTAAGATGACGGCCTCCATATTTGATTGTCGCTCCTTCTTTTTCAGCGCCATGGATATACTCCATTATTTTTTCGCCAGCTTCCTTTGTGATAATGGGGCCCATGGTCACTTCTGGTCGCATTCCATTCCCGAGCACATAGCCTTTTGCTTTTTCGATGATCTTCGCTTCTAGCTCTTCTGCATGCTTCTTTAGCACAATGACACGGCTCACTGCTGTGCAGCGCTGTCCACTCACTGCATAGGCTGCTGAGGCTATTTCTGCTGCTGCTCTATCGAGATCTTTATAATCCGCCACAATCGCTGGATTCTTTCCTCCCATTTCAAGCTGGACCTTTGCAAAATGCTCAGAGGCAAGCTGATTGATTCTTCGTCCAACGACTGTTGAGCCTGTAAAGGTTATACCTTTTACAAGCGGATTGGAGGAAATGGCATCGCCAATCGCGCTCCCCTTTCCTATGACGAGATTGACCACACCAGGTGGCAACCCAGCTTTTTCGAAGAGCTCCATGAGAAGCACCGCGCAATATGGCGTATCCGAAGCTGGCTTAAAGACGACTGTATTGCCGAATACAAGCGCTGGAATAACCTTGCGCACAGGGGTAAGAAAGGGGAAATTCCATGGCGAAATCGCAGCGACCACACCAATCGGAACGCGAGTAGCGACTGAAACTACGCCCTTGCGGTCGCTGGGCATAGTGATGCCTTCAAGTCGCTGGCCTTCTCCGATAAAAAATGAAGTCTCAACCGCACCTCGCGCAGGTTCTCCTACGGCTTCCTTTATCGTTTTGCCTTCCTCACGACACAAAGCTTCTCCGATTCGCTGCTTTTCTTGATCAAGAAGCTGTGCAAATTTTTCAAGGTACTTTGCGCGCTCAGCAGGAAGCATGTGCGACCAACTCTTAAAAGCGATATGCGCTGCTTGTATTGCCTCATCGACATCATTTTTTGTAGACAGGGGGAAGTATCCCACGATATCGCTATAATCCGCGGGATTTATATCGGGATAATAATTTCCCCCCTGCGGCTCCTTCCATTGGCCATTTATAAAATTGGCGAATTTCTGTGGTTCGGCCATATCCAATTCTCCTTTCAAATAATGCGCTCTCTTTTGAATGCGCTATCCTTGGAATCCGCCATCTGTAGATTCCTAATCACGCATAGCCAAGCAACCGAGGTAACCACATTGAAAGCGGCTCAAAGTATGTAACTAATAAGAGTGTGATTATCGATGCAATCAAGAAAGGCACAAGCGCCTTGCTGACAGCCTCGATAGGCCTCTTTGCAATATTGCAAGCAATAAAAAGACATAGCCCGACAGGAGGCGTCACCAATCCAATCATCAGGTTTAGTACAATAAGTGTTCCCAACATTATAGGGCTTATTCCGAATGGCTGAGTAATCTGAAGCAATAGAGGCGATAGAATGATGATCGCGGCAGTTCCTTCCATAAAGCAACCCACAATCAAAAGAAATATATTTATAAGTAACAGAAGAAGATACTTATTTGTTATTGTCTTTCCAATGAATAAGGCTATGCTTTGAGGAATCTGTTCGACTACGAGAGCCCAGTTAAACACATTGGAACAGCCAATAAGAAGAAATACGACACCTGTAGTTTTTGCTGTCTCTATCAGAGCTCCCCTAATGTCCTTCCATCCTATCGTCTTAAAGACAAGAAGGCTTATCAATAGAGCATAAAGGACGGCTACGGCCGCTGCTTCCGTAGGGGTAAAGATACCACCGATTATGCCTCCCAATATGATGAGCGGCATAAAAAGCGGTATGATCCCTCGGACAATTGCTCTTCCTATTTCTTTGGGACTTGGCCAACGCTCAGAACGTGGATAATTTCTCTTCTTAGATATAATTGCGTTTGCAATCATCTGACTTACGCCAAGGAGTATGCCTGGTATAAGACCAGACATAAAAAGGGCAGCAACAGAGGTTGCACTCACGAGAGAATAAGTGACGAATGGGATACTTGGCGGGATGATAGGTCCTATGACCGAAGAAGCGCAAGTTATTGCGGCTGCATAGTCGGCATCATAGCCTGCCGCTACCATGGCTGGAATGATTATAGGGCCTTCGGAAGAAGTATCTGCCACGGCAGAGCCCGTTATCCCAGCAAAGAACATCGAGGTAAGCACATTGACATGTCCAAGTCCACCCCTGAGCCTTCCTACAAAGACATCTGCCAGATCTATCAATCGCTTGGAAATTCCCGCGCGGTTCATGAGCTCGCCTGCTAAAACAAAGAAAGGAATAGCCATAAATGGAAACGAATCTATGCCGGTGAACATTCTTTGTGCCACAAGCCCAATAGGTTTCCCCTCTACCAAAAGATAAATCAAACTTGAAGAGCCTAGGCTAAAGGAGACAGGAACCCCCAAGAATAGAAATACTGCAAAAGCTATAATGGCTGGTATCATCGACTAGCCTCCTGTCCCTTTGATTTTGCATCATCAAAGAGCCGAATTATTCCTAAAATATTTTCGATTGCCATGAATATCATACCGGCGGTAACCGAAAGATAAGGTATAGCCATTGGAATTTCCAAGGCCGCCGAGCGCTGAATAGAAAGAGTCTTTAGATAATCAATAGACTCGATAAAAACCACGATTAAAAATATTTCCACGACTAATTTTGCAATCACTTTGACTGTGAGTTGCATAGAATCGGGAAGGGCCCGAACCACAAAATCAATTCCAATATGGGCATCATCCTTCATAGCAAGGCCCGCTCCAAGCATTCCAGCCCAGATCATCAAATATCTGCTCAATTCCTCTGCCCAAAAAATCGAATTTTGCAGGACATACCTAAAAAATACCGCGGTAATAATGTCGACAACCATTATGGCTAGCAAAATCGTGACGATCCATCGAACTGCAGACTCCAATTTTTCGGTGATTTTCATAAATAGACTTTGTTCCTTCATCCTTTGCCCCTTAATTTCCCATAAGAATTAAACATAATCCTAGAAAGGATGCGGTGATAAAAAACATTCATAGAATATTAACAAAAAGGCGCAGAGACGCTGTTCGATTCGCCCCTGCGCATCCAATCTACAGACTGCTTATTTGAGTCCTTCTTTTGCCTTCTGAGCTACTACAGCATCATCTACCGCTTTCAGAAGTTCATTGATAAGTGCCGGGTCGACTTTAGTTTTAAGCCAATCTATGACTGCTGGCTGCATGACCTTCTTGAATTGTTGCATCTCGGCATCGGTTGGAGAGTAAACCTGCATCCCCGCATCGATAAGAGTCTGGAGACCTTGGGCATTCTGGAGTGTGATAAAGCCACGACCTACTGCAGCAACTGTCTGTGCGGTGTCCATAACTATGTATTGTAGATCTGGCGGCAAGCTCTGAAAGAATTTCTCATTAATAATAAACCAGTCAACTCCATAGCTGTGGCCATCGAGTGTGATGTATTTCTGCACTTCATAGAGCTTTGCCATAATGATCGAAGCGATTGGGTTCTCCTGTCCATCCACAACATGGGTCTGGAGAGCCGTATAGGTCTCGGTCCATGCTATCGGCGTAGGATTTGCGCCAGCGGCTTTAAGCATGTTGACATAAACCGGAGTCTCCATAACGCGGATCTTCAGCCCTTTTAGATCATTTGGATTCTTGATAGGACGAACACTATTTGTAAAATGCCTAAAACCTACCTCACCAAAAGCCAAGCAGCGCATGCCAGTCTGCTTGAGGAACATGGCTCGAAGTTTGTCACCGAAGGGTCCATCCATAACATCCCAGGCTACCTTGCTTGTCGGGAAAAGATAGGGAATATCGGTGATTGCAGCGGGAGGGAAAAAATCCGCTACGGGCCCAGAAGCAAGACCAGCTTCTATGGTGCCAGCCTTGATTCCCTCGATGTATTCACGCTCAGCTCCAAGAGCGCCTCCTCCGTAGATTTTTACATTGATACGTCCACCGCTCCTAGAGTTTACCATGCTTGCGAATGCGATAGCCTGTGCTTGCTTTCTGGAGACCGCAGGATCGGTTGGGTCTGCATGTGCGAGTTTTAGCTCGTACACCTTGCCCTGTCCAAAAGCTCCTGATAGCGCAATGCATATCAGGAGAACCATCAATCCCAATTTTTTCATAGGAATACCTCCTTCCTTTTATGATGAAGCCACGCTTCATTCTTCCAAATATCTAGCTAGGCCAGGCTACTGTATATATGTGCTTTCCTCCATTTAGCGGTCCTTTGAGAAGGAGTTCGACTTCCCTCTCATCTCTCTGTGTCATAAGCTTGATGTCCGGTAGCTTGCCAACAGGGAAACGCTCCATGATGTCATTGTGGAGCTTGACCATATAATTCAAGACATTTTCGATGGCTTTCTTTGCTTTGCTCGGATCGGCGAGTTTTGCCTTTCCCAGAACGCCTTCCGGAAACGTAACACATTCGATGCCTGTTCCGCCTATTATGCAGTGGCCAGGTATGGGATTACCGTATATATCTCCTCCTCTATCGACATGACCAGGGGGAAGAAAACCTTTCAATGCTGTATTCTCGGCATGTTCTGGTTGGCAAAGCTCTGGAAACAAAGCCATCGAAATCGATGTTTCCGCCTCATCGGCATGTTGGAATGGCGTCTCGAAAGGCCCACCGTGCTCTTTATCTTTCAGATCCGTCCCCATGATTCTCGGGAGATCAAGAAAAATCACAATTGCGGGAACCTGATATTTCTTTCCCCATTCTTGAATTGCCGATGGAAGCGCATATTCTTGACCATGCATGCTGATGAATATCTGTTTGCGGAATCCAGCGTTCCAGAATCCAGATATCATTGCGCGAATATGAGCTGTAAATACATCGTCAGAAAGGGGTACGGTTCCTGGCTGTCCAATATGATGAAAAGGATGAGAACCATACCACATAGGCATGGCTACCGTACAACCAACTTTCCTGGCTACCAGCTCCGCTATCCTGGTTACAATAAAGGTGTCCTCGCCGTACGGTCCCGCATTTCCATGATTTTCAGTCGACCCTATGGGGATGAGGATTAGATCGTTTGTTTTCAATCTTTCCTCCACATCGTATTTCGTCATAGTCTGAAAATAGATTTTTGAAGGCTTGTCCATCTGGCCTTCTTGAGGGAATTCCCACTCTGACATCTTGTGTTCTCCTTTCATTTCCTAACTATTCGGAATCCTGTGACTCTTTAGCTGTGGTGCATAGACCCAGATAAACTTGAGTTTCGTCGTCCCTGTATTCACAATCTTATGCAG
>DMNL01000089.1 GCA_003452735.1 Spirochaetaceae bacterium | reverse complement strand
GTTGTCAAGTGCTCTAGAAGGCCCAGAAAGCTTTGCATATTTCGCATTTATTTGCTTATTATTGCAAATTCCTGCACAACACGCAGCATTAAGTGATGGGCGCGGATGTGAACATAACCGAACTAGCTCGAGTTGGTCAAGAGGTCTCTTGGCAATTATATAAAATAAATTCTTTGGTTTTTCGTTCTTTTACTTATACAATTTTTTGAATTGAACTAAATAGTCTACAAAAGACAGAACAGTGGCAATAGCTACAACAACATAGGAAATATAAGTCAAAGTTTGCAAAACACTTGCAAGCCCTGCCATTTCGCTAGAATGATTCGAAAAGCTGCCAAAAGCGACACCATTCATGTTAGAAGCATAGAGCTGAACAGTATACAAACCCAATGAAAGCAAGCCCGCCACCATATAGCTACCAGCCTTTAGCTTGCCCCCTGGACGAGCACCCATGGCTGTCCCTTTAAGCGCTAACAAGGCACGTAAAAAAAGAATCCCGAATTCGCGATACATAACTATTAGAAGAACCCACAAGGGCATTATGCCTATGCTTGCAAAGGCGAGAAAATATGTAACGCGGGAGATGACATCGGCAAAAGGATCAAATAGCTTGCCAAAAGAATCAACATGATTGCTGCTTCTGGCTATCTTCCCATCGATGAGATCGCTTATTTCCATCCAGGCGAATAGTATCCATAGCACGATAATAGCTGGCTCTCGCGGAATGAATTCGGCCTTAATAAAAAAGAAAAAAAAAGGCGCTAGAATTATTCTGCTTAGTGTTATCTTATCTGCAAGGTTCATCGAGATAAGCATATGGATTAGGCATCGAGCTTGTCAAGATTATGCTCAAGGCTATAGTATAACAATCAAATTTCGGCCTGCGCCTACCAGGTGAAAAAATGTGGCTATCTTATAGGATATAAATACTCATGGAAGAACGAGATAAAATTTCTGGCCTTCGCCGAAACATCCTGCTCACGATGTCGATATTCTTCGTTGTTCAATGCGCTATCTTTTTGACATTTGCCTTAGTTGTGGGGTTCGAATCGCAATATTGGACGATATTTCTGCCAATAAGCACTGGATTTCATATCCTTATTCTTATATTGTTGCTTCTTTTTCAAAATGACTTCTATATCGAATCCACGGGTCAAAAACTCGATCGAATAAATCTTGCCAATATAATTACGCTGAGCAGAGTAAGCTCCATGCCTACTCTCCTTGTGCTAGTAATAGCCGCAAAAGAATACAGTATACGATTACCGGTCTTGATTTTAATTGCTCTTATTTTTCTTACCGACTTTTTCGATGGGCTTATATCTAGAAAGACAAATCAAGTCACAAAAATAGGTAGAATTATGGACTCGGTCAGCGATTATGCGCTGCTTATTGTCCTCAGCATTATTTTTCAGTATTATTTACTTATTCCGGGATGGCTCTTCTGGCTCATTATAGCGCGCTTCGGAATTCAGGGGCTGCTTATGGCAGTGCTTATGATAATCGAAAAACGCATCGAGCCGAAATCCACATTTATGGGAAAGGTGACCATTGCATCCATAATGGTGCTTTATACGCTTGAAATCCTAAGAGTGATTTTGCAAGCTCCTTCCCATTTGGCATTCCGGATAGCGGAGTGGATAGTTGCTATCATAATCGTAATTGGCATTTTCGATAAAATCGCCAGCTTTTTTGACACCCTCAAGAGCAAACCCTCCGCACCCTGATTTATCTTATTCTCAATAATCGAGGAGGAATTGCAATGGCTGTCATAAAAAGTGCCTTAGAGCTCGCACTCGAAAGGACAAAAGATCTACAACTCGACGAAAATGCCCAAAAAATTGCCGATGCGAAGATCGAGGGTCGAAAAGCGGCAAGCCGCTATTTGGAAGATCCAGCTTCGGTCGATTTCAAGGCAATATTGAGCACATTAGATCCTGTTCAGCGTCAAGCTTTTTTGAGTTCAGCCTTCGAAGTACTCAGCAACTTTATCCAGCTACCAACCAATTCAGTGGTCGATACCGAAAAAATGGAAGCCATTGGCAAGGCTATAGTCTTACTCTGCGGTCTTTCTGCGCGCTTTCCGTCCGAAAAAGAAGTAAAGCTTGCGCAACAACAGGCTCGCTCGCTTTTTCAACAAATACTTAGGTTCCTAAGCCAATATCAAGAGGAAATGAAGCGGGTCGAACAGGCGATTCGCAATCAGTGGGCACCCAAGCTAAAAGAAAGAGAGAAACAACTAGCCGCAGCACTCGGGCAGAATGTACGAATGGATCCAATGTCCGACCCTGAATTTGCGGAATTCTATCGAAAGAATATCGAATCGATGCGGAATAACTATGGCAAAGCTCTGGAAGATGCCAAGTCGCAGCTTGCGGATATCTGCGGTTTCGAGGCCCAATAATCATAGAAGCGCAATATCGAATAAACTAGCGCTGAGGCTTGTTGAGCGCTATATATAAAAGCGCGATATCGGATTTTCGGACTCCTGGAATTCTCGAAGCCTGACCGAGCGTGAGGGGCTGGCTTGAGCTTAGCTTCTCCAAGGCTTCTTGAGATAGCCCTTTTACTGCTTTGTAATCAAATCCTTGCGGAATGAACAGCTTTTCTGCACGAGCAAGGCGATGTGCAAGGCGATTCTCTTTTTCCTGATAGCCCTTGTAGCGCTCGTTGAGAAGCGCGGTTATAACGCCCGAGGCTTGCATGCCCATACTCTCGGGCAGAATCTTGGCAAGGCGCGCAAGAGCCTCGGTTTCGTCATCATAGAGGCAACCGACTTTTGGATCGCGAAGCGCATCGGAAAGCGCCTGACCAAGGTGACCTTCGAGTTCGGGCATCTGCGCAATATCCTCATGACTGATTTTATGGCTTTGGAGAAGGGTTTCTGCCTCTTCTATTGTTCTTAGCCTGCGCTCAAAGCTTTCGCGACGCTGCAAATCCACAAGGTTCGTTTCAATTGCGTAAGGCGTGAGTCGCAGGTCCGCGGTATCGTGCCTAAGAGAAAGGCGGTATTCAGCCCTGCTCGTAAACATTCGGTAGGGCTCCTTTGGCGAGAGAGTCACTAGATCATCGATTAGGACGCCAATATAGGCCTCGTTTCTTCCAAGGATGAGTGGCGATGTTCTATCGAGTTTCCTGCGCGCATTGATTCCGGCCATAAGCCCCTGAGCAGCGGCTTCTTCGTACCCAGAAGTTCCATTGGTCTGGCCTGCTATAAAAAGTCCTTCTACAAGCTTAGACTCGAGCGAAGCATAGAGCGCAGCGGGATCGATGTAATCGTATTCGACTGCATAAGCAGGCCTAACGATTATCGCATTTTCAAGCCCAACAATGCTGTGATAGAAACGCTCCTGCACATCTTCTGGCAGCGAACTAGAAAGCCCATTTAGATACATCTCGTCCGTGGAAAGCCCTTCAGGCTCTATAAAAGCCTGGTGTCGATCTCTGTCCGGGAACCTCATTACTTTGTCTTCGATAGAGGGGCAATATCTTGGCCCTTTTCCGACAATACGCCCTGAAAAAAGTGGAGAGCGATCTAGCCCTGAGCGGATTGCCTCATGAGTCGCTGCATTTGTGTATACTACATAGCATGGAACATCGGGCCTCTCATAATCATGCTCAAGAAAGGAAAAGAAAATCTTGGCCTTATCTCCGCGCTGCACCTCGAGCTTAGAAAAATCGATGCTTCCTCGCTTTATGCGAGCCGGTGTTCCTGTCTTCATTCGCCCTAGAGGAAAGCCCTTTGCGCGAAGCGCCGTTCCCAACCCAATTGCCGCTGGTTCTCCAAGGCGACCGCCAGGCCCACTCCATGCTCCAATGAAGAGCTTTGCTTCCATAAAAGTGCCTGTGGTCAGAACCACAACCCGAGCCCCGATAGTGTTCCCTCGCTCCGTAACCACTCCTTCGATGCGCGGATGGGTACCTTTAGATAAAATAAAGTCCACAACCGTATCCATAAAAATCGTTAGATTTGGCTGGTTCTCGAGAGCTTGTCGGGCTAGTTTTGCATAGAGGGCCTTGTCGGCTTGCGCCCTTGGCGCCTGGACCGCCGCACCGCGTGAGCGATTGAGCATTCGCATCTGTATGGCTGCTGCATCTGCTAAAATTCCCATCTGCCCACCGAGGGCATCGATTTCGCGCACGAGATTGCCTTTGGAAAGACCACCTATGGCGGGATTGCAGGACATTCTGGCTATGGTGTCGGGGTTCTGAGTAATGAGGACGGTATTGGTTCCAAGCCTTGCAAGGGCGAGGGCAGCCTCGACGCCCGCATGTCCTCCGCCTATGACGATAGCCTCAAAATCTCCCATGTCAATCTCTCCTAATCTTTTGCGCTTTTTCGGATACGCGATTTGGCGCTTTGCGCCGGCGCGCTGTCGTTTTTAGCGTTCTAGCGCTCTGGCACTTTCGGCTTAGCGCGCCGGTGGCAGCTTGGCGCGCTGGCGCCTCTTCACTTGCCGAGACAAAAACAGCTGAATATGCGCTCCAGCACCTCGTCGGAG
>DMNL01000087.1 GCA_003452735.1 Spirochaetaceae bacterium | reverse complement strand
TGCCATCTATCCAGAATCTTGGCGCCATCAATATCCTATGTACTGACAAGACAGGTACTCTGACACAGGATCGTGTAGTACTCGAACATCATGTGGATATCATTGGAAACAAGAGCGATGAGGTCCTTAACTACGCCTATCTCAATAGCTACTTTCAGACAGGCCTGAAAAACCTCCTAGATAGAGCCGTACTTGAACATGTAGATCTTAATGTCGACGAATGTCGACTTGTGGATGAACTTCCATTCGATTTTCAGCGCCGCCGAATGTCGGTAATCGTAGAATACGAAGGAGATAACGTCCTAATCTGCAAGGGAGCAGTCGAAGAGATATACAGTTGTTGTTCTTATTACCAGATCGATGAGGAAATATATCCTCTGATAGATATGATCCGGGCAGACCTATTCGAGGATGTAGAGAAATTGAATACTGAAGGGTTTAGGGTTCTGGGCATAGCCTACCGCGAGTTTCCACGTCAAAAGACTACATTTACTGTCGAGGATGAAAGCCAGCTTATATTGTTGGGTTATATTGCCTTTATCGATCCTCCAAAAGAATCAGCAACCAAAGCCATCGAACTCCTTTCCAAGACTGGTGTCGAAGTAAAGGTTCTAACAGGCGACAACGGTCTTGTTACTAAGAAAGTATGCAAGGATGTCGGGATCCCCTTCACTTCATCGATTACCGGCCCTGAGCTGGCAGCTCTCGATAAAGATGAATTCTCTGATAAAGTAAGGAAGTGCGAGGTTTTTGTTAAACTAACTCCAAACCAAAAAGAAGAGATAGTCAAAGAATTGCGACGACAGGGAAACATAGTTGGATATTTGGGAGACGGAATAAACGATGCTACTGCTCTCAAAGCAGCCGATGTGGGAATATCGGTCGATTCGGCGGTAGATGTTGCCAAGGAAGCAGCAGATATCGTATTGCTGGAAAAGAGCCTTCTAGTGCTAGAAGAAGGGATTATGGAAGGCAGGCGTATCTTCTCTAACATAATCAAATACATAAGAATGGGATCTAGCTCGAATTTTGGCAATATGTTCAGCATGCTGGGGGCGAGCTTCCTTCTGCCCTTCCTCCCCATGAAGCCTCTTCAAATACTTGCCAATAATCTACTGTATGACATTTCCCAGACTGGCATTCCTATGGATAATGTGGATCCAGAATTGGTCGCAAAACCAGTCAGATGGGATATCGACAATATAAAGCGATTTATGATGTGTATTGGACCAATTAGCTCAATCTTCGATTATGCGACTTTTGCGCTTATGTGGTTTTTCTTCAATGCAAAAAATTACCTGAACCCTGCCCTTTCACTGGCAGAACGGAATGCCGCGGCTAGCCTTTTTCAAACAGGCTGGTTTGTCGAGTCACTACTGACACAGACTCTCATTGTCCACATAATTCGGACTAAGCGCATCCCTTTCTTTCAAAGCAGGGCTTCGGCTCCTATGATTCTTGCAACACTGGTGGTTATGGGAATTGGAATCTGGTTGCCCTACTCTCCCATCGCAAGCATTCTCGGCCTTGTCCCTCTCCCTGGCATCTATTGGATTTGGATAGTGGCATTTCTTCTGATCTATTCGATTATCACACATAAAGTGAAATGCTGGTTTTTTAAACATTTTGAAGGAGCATAACCATGGACTCTATACTTGACGCCCTCCAGGAAGGCAGGCTTTTTGAGCTTCCAGAAAATGATAAGGATCATGCGCTCCAGTTTCTCGCTCATATAATCGAAGCCTTTCCGCAAATTCCCACTGGAACCGATATTGTGGGCAATGTGATGGCAAGGGAAAAATCGATGAACACCGCTCTTGGCAAAAGGTGGGCTTGCCCTCATGCGCGTGTGGAATTCGAAGAAGACTTGATGTGCGTAGTGGGATGGAGCCCAACAGGTATCGATTATGGAGCTCCCGATGGAGTACCTGTCTCTATAATTGTGATGTACCTGGTTCCTTCTAATCAGCGAAACCACTATCTTCGAGAAATATCAACTTTGGCCAAGGTACTCAAATCCTCACCAGAAATAGATAAATTGTCCACAATAAAAGAATTGAATGATGTTCGCAATTATCTACTGGATTTAATATCAGTAAGCAAGGAGACTGCTGGACCCGACGCTAGAGCAAGAATGATTCGTCTCCAAGCAAAAGCCGCTATGGCAACTCAACCTGTACCAGAGCTGTCCAATCTTATAATCGAACCGGTCTCGATAATTGCAGGAGTAGGCATTAAGCCATTCGCTCTAACACAAAACCTCGAACTCATGAATTTTATTGAGACAACTCCTGGCTTGACCGAAAGGATTGAAACTGATGGCAAATATCAGAATGGGCTTTGGCGCATAATCCGGCGAAGTGCTACTGCTTATCAGGGAGGACGAACTATATTCGACTGTATTGCACTCATGCCTGCAAGCACCGGACAAAGGTGAATCCTACATATATCATATATTTGCCAAGCTGCTGTTGACACCTGCGGCTTTTGAATTATAATAGCTCGTCTTCCTTAAACAAAAGAGGAAATTATAAACCATCCCACCCTGTGAGGAGTTAGTATGTCCTATACCACTGAACAGATTCGTAACATCGCTATCATTGGACATGGTAGCACAGGAAAAACGACTCTGCTTGAGCACATTCTTTTTCAGGGCGGAATGATATCTAGACCGGAAACGGTAGATTCGGGCAAAACCGTCAGCGATTATAGCGAAGACGAGATTGCGCGCAAGATATCAGTTCGCTCGAGTCTTACGCACGTCAATACCGATGACTGCAAGATCAACTTCATAGATGCACCTGGCGCTGGCGATTTTGTTGGAGAAGCAATTTTAGCCATTCGTTCTACAGAGACGGCTCTGCTCGTGATAGATGGCAAATCTGGTGTGCAAATTGAGACAGTAAAACTCTGGAGAATATTAGAGCGCCAAAAAAGACCAAGAATGATATTTGTAACCAGACTCGATGAAGATAGAGCCAACTTCTCGAATACCCTTGCCGACATTAAAGAAAAATTCCGTGTCACTCCTGTTGCGGTGACAATTCCTATGGAAGAAGGGACCTCTTTTAGGGGAATAATCGATGTACTCAATAACAAGGCATATATGAGGCCTAGCTCTCATGATCAAAAGGAAGTTGCCAGCGAAGTTCCGGCAGAGTATTCGGAATCGGTGGAATCCGCCCGTGCACTTCTTTCTGAAGCGGCAGCAGAAGGAAACGATGAACTCATGGAAAAGTACCTTATCGAAGGCGAACTTACTCAAGAAGAAACTCTGCTTGGTCTTAAGGAAGCCCTTGCCGAAGGCAAGATTATTCCAGCCTTTGCCGGATCTGGGTTTGCAAACAGCGGAACCGCGGCTCTCATTGATTTTATTATGCAGAGCGCACCATCCCCATTTGCTCGTGCACCAGAAAAGGCTAAGGATCAAGATGGCAACGATCTAGAAATGTCTATCGATCCTTCGAAGCCTGCATCGGCTTTTGTATTTAAAACCCAGATTGACCAATTTTCTGGTCGACTCTCTTATATCAAAGCTATAACGGGAACTATTCTTTCCGATATGGACATGGTAGTGAGCCGCGATCTGCACAAAGAGCGCATTGGAAAGCTCTTTACTATGCAAGGGAAAAAACTCGAGGAAATATCTTCTCTCCCAGCGGGCGATATCGGTGTTCTTGCTAAGATTTCCTCGTTAAAGACAAATGATACGATCAGTCAATTCGATAAACCAATCTCCTATGCACCGCTGCAGCTACCCTCTCCTGTCCATATGTTGGCGATTTCAGCAGTTAACAAAAAAGAAGAAGATAAACTCAACGAGTTGCTAAATAGGGCTGCAGAAGAAGATCTCACTTTCCGTGTGAGCTACAATCCTGAGACAAAAGAGACAGTAATAGCTGGTATGGGCGAACAGCAAATCAACATGATCCTTGATAAAATAAAATCCCAATCAAAGATCGCGGCAGAAACCAGAATTCCTCGCGTAGCTTATAGAGAAACAATAACCAAGAAGGCAACTGCAGAATACACTCATAAGAAACAAACAGGAGGGCATGGTCAATACGCTCGAGTTGTATTTGAAATCGAACCGTTGGAACGAGGAAAGGACTATGAATTCGAAAATAGGATTTTTGGTGGTGCAGTATCCAAAGGCTTCATGCCAGGCATAGAAAAGGGCATCCATCAAGCGATGGAAGCCGGCGTGCTAGCTGGATATCCCGTAGTAGATACTAAAACAGCAATCATCGATGGAAAGGAGCATCCTGTCGATTCCTCTGAAATGGCATTCAAGCTTGCAGCTCGAGGGGCTTTCCGTGAAGCCATGAAGCAAGCAAGCCCAGTTTTGCTTGAACCAATCATGAATCTCTCTGTCTTTGTAGAAGATAAATACCTTGGCGATGTAATGTCCGATCTATCGGGGCGCCGTGGAAAAATATCCGGCCAAAACCCCATAGGCGGTGGTATTGTTCAGATAGATGCGCAGGTTCCACAAGCAGAGCTTTTGCGCTATGCAATCGATCTACGCTCCATGACCTCTGGAACAGGTTCTTTCGAAGTAGAATTTTCGCATTATGCGCCTATCTCTGGAAAGATCGCAGAAGATGTCATAAAGGCTGCGCAAGCCTTCAAGACTCAGGAAGCGGAAGAAGAGTAATGAATAGCAATGCTCTTCTATCTGCTAGCAAGTCTGTCCATTTTCTAGGCGTTCTATTTCGTCAATGAATTCATCGAGGGTGTCATATTTTCTATACACTGATGCAAAACGGATATATGCAACTTTGTCTAGCGAGTAGAGTTTTTGCAAAACCATTCGGCCCAATTCTTCGCTCGAGATCTCATTAGAGGCTTTGGCATGTTCTGCAGCCTCGTCTTCTATCTCATTTACAAGATTCTCGATAGACATCTGGGAAATTGGTCTTTTCTCTAGAGCGCGGACAAGGCCTCGCTCGATCTTTTGTCTTTCGAATGGCTCCCGTCTACCGTCTCTTTTTATGACAAGGAGAGGTTTTTCTTCAATGCGTTCATAACTGGTAAAACGAAGCCCACAGGAAATGCATTCTCTGCGCCTTCTTATGGCTTCTCCGTTGGCTAAAGTTCTAGAGTCGATAACCTTGTCTTCAAGACTTCCACAATAGGGGCACTTCATTCCGAACTCTTTTCTGCTGCTTTAGAAATAACCTTCAATAAGTCCATCGGTAGAGGAAATACTATTGTTGAATTCTTTTCCACTGCAATTTCCGTGAGCGTCTGAAGGTATCGGAGCTGCAAACTTGCTGGAGATTGTGCCAATACATCGGCAGCTTGGGCGAGCTTCTCAGAAGCCTGAAGTTCCCCTTCTGCGGCAATTATCTTTGCCCTTCTCTCTCGCTCAGCCTCGGCTTGCCTGGCCATGGCGCGCTTCATGGTCTCCGCGAGTTCCACTGCCTTTATCTCGACAGCTGAGACTTTAATACCCCAAGGATCCGTCGCTTCATCCAAAAGCCTTTGAAGTATTTGGCCAAGTTGAGCCCTCTGAGAAAGCATTTCATCGAGCTCATGCTGACCAAGCACCGATCGCAGGATTGTCTGAGCAAGGAGACTAGTACTCTTTGTATAATCCGCTATTTTTACCACGGCGAGCATGGGATCGAATACATTGAAGTATACTACAGCATCCACAATTACAGGCACATTATCTCGTGTTATTACTTCCTGCTTTGGAACATCTATGGTGAAAGTACGCATATCAACCTTACGAAGCGAATCGATACCGAATGGCAATATGAGGTTGAAGCCCGGCTCTATTACTTTCTGCAAGCGACCAAATCGAAACAAGACCCCTCGCTGATATTCCTGCACGACGCGCATCATCTGAATTAGAATTATGAAAGGTACGATAAACAAAATAGTAGCTACCGGAGGAGAAATTATCATCAATACGATCTCTGGGATTGCCCATACCAGGAATAGCACAAGGAGGAATACAAAGACAGGTTTTTGCTTTCGCGCTGCAGCAATAATGATAAAAACCACCCACCATGCGGAAAGAACCGCAAAGATTATATAAATCCACAACACCACATATACCCCCTATTTTACTTAAATATAATGTATTTAGCCCTGCTCCGCAAAAGCTAAATAATGTCTTAGCGAAATTAGGCTACTGGGCGATCGACATACCCACTATTTTGCTATTCGCATACTCGATTATATTGCTAATTTGTCTATCTGGGATTATTGTATCGATGAAACCTTGCCTAATATCTTGATATAAAAGGAGACCTAGATGGAATTTTCGGAAAAGCTGAAGAAATTCATGGAAAACAGTGCTGAAGCCTCGAGAGAATTCTTGGAAAAAGCAGCCGATCAGGCTCAAGTTTGGGGTGAAATGGGTAAATTAAAAATCGAAATTCTACAATTGAGAAATAAGGCGCAATCTCTCACTGCAAAGCTAGGCGCAGAAGTCTATAATCTTCTAATAGAGAAAAATGAACCCATGATAGGCTCTTCGACGCCAGAGATCGAGCCTATAATAAGAGACCTCAAAGACCTGGATCGCCTCATCGACGAGAAGGAAAGCTTATATAGATCCAAGGGCGGCAAAGAAAGCGATCTCAATCTACAATCCAGAGAATAGGCGCAAATCTACAATCTCTAAGAGTCGGAGTTCTCGAATTGCCAAAAATAAAGCCTAAATTTATAATATTCGATCTCGATGGAACACTTGCCGACACCATCGTCGATATTGGATCATCGGTGAATTTCGTGTTATCCCAGTTCGACCTCCCAATCCACAAGATATCAGATTATAAGCATATGGTAGGAGATGGTTTTCGGGTTCTCGTCGAAAGAGTCCTTCCACAGGACAAATCCAATGACGATAGACTATTTGACGAAATATTCAAGCTCTCTATGCGGAGATATGAAGAGCATGTTTTAGATGAAACGAAGCCTTTCCCCGGCATGATCGAGACGCTTGAATACCTATATAGAAAAGGATTAAAACTCGCTGTCCTTTCGAACAAGCCAGATCGGCTCTCAAAAAAGATCATCGAATCTCTTTTTGCCTCTGTCGATTTCGTAGCTATTTGGGGAGATAATAAAGACCGAGCCCGTAAGCCCGATCCAAGCGCTGCGCTCGAACTCTGTCGCATTGCAAAAGCAAATCCCAAACAAAGCTTATTCGTAGGCGATTCGGCCGTCGATATGCAGACGGCCAAAGCAGCAGGAATAGCGGCAGTGGGTGCTCTATACGGTTATCGATCTAGAGAAGAGCTCGAGCTTGCCGGAGCAGATTATCTTATATCATCACCGCAAGAACTACTCTCGATTGTCGAGTCTGGATGATTGGGAAGCCAAAAATCGATATCCTTTTTTGGAAAGGCTGACTTTTTTTATCAAATGATAAAAGCTATAATTGAAAATACAATAAAAAGGATTGGAATTGCTCTTTATGCATACTTTATGCATAGCCCGACTTGATACTATCGAGGAGCCATCATGAATCACGAAGAAATAATTTTAAGAGCCCAGGAATACATTGCTAATGAAACCGATCCATCTTTTTCCGATGAGATAAAAGAACTTCTTAAGAAAAGCGATTGGAAGGAACTCGAAGACCGCTTCTATAGAGATTTGGAATTCGGTACAGGAGGACTGCGCGGCGTAATCGGTGGTGGTTTCAACAGGATGAACACATTGGTGGTTACGCGAGCAACGCAGGGACTATGCGACTACATTAAAGAACAATTTCCTAAAAAGCAGCTTTCTGCCTGCATTGCCTATGATTCTCGCAGAAAATCCAAGGAGTTTTCCTTGGCAACGGCTTTGGTCTTCGCAGCCAATGGTATCAAGGCGTATATCTTCCCATCGCTCAAGCCAACTCCTGTCCTATCATACGCCATCCGAAAGCTTGGAGCTGACACTGGCGTAGTCGTAACTGCTAGCCATAATCCTCCTCAGTATAACGGCTACAAGGCTTATTGGAACGATGGTTCTCAGGTCGTGCCTCCCCATGATAGCGGCATTATCGAAAAAGTCCTAAAAGTAAAGTCTGTAAAGCAGATCTCCAAAACAGAGGCCTCATCAAAAGGACTCTTGATGGAGATTGGCCAAGAGATCGATGATGATTATGTCGCCATGGTGAAATCCCATCTCTTACGTTCCTATCTTTTCTCCGAAACAGGTAAATCGGTCAATATCGTGTACTCTCCTCTCCATGGCACAGGGGCAATGCTATTCGAGCGCATAATGAAAGAGCTCGGTTTGAATGTCCTTACTGTGCCAGAACAACGCGAACCAGATGGCGAATTCCCGACCGTATCCTACCCCAATCCTGAAGAATCAGCTGCACTTGCTATGGCAATCGAGCTAGGCAAGAAGACTCATGCCGATGTAGTAATGGCTACAGACCCAGATGCCGATAGGCTTGGTATTGCCGTGCCAGACAAGACAGGAGAATTTGTATTGGTAACAGGCAATCAGCTCGGATCCCTACATCTCGATTACATTGCACTTACTCTCAAGGAGCTCCACAGGATGCCACCTAGAGCAGCGGCTATCCGTACCATCGTCACCACTGAACTACAGAAGGTCATAGCCGAGAAATATGGCATAGAAAGCTTCGAATGCCTAACTGGATTCAAATGGATTGCAGATCTTATGCGGCGCTTCGAGACCGAGAATTACGATTTCATATACGCAACAGAAGAATCATATGGTCATCTCATCGAAAAAGAAGTTAGAGACAAAGATGGCATTTCCGCAGCTGCCTTGACTGCCGAAATGACCCTCTATTGGCGGTCACAGGGCAAAAGTCTCCTCGACCACCTCGAAGAGCTATACAAGGAGCACGGCTATTACGAGGAAAAAGGCTTAAGCTTCTATTTTGAAGGTGAACAGGGCATGAGAATAATGAATAGCATCATGGAAGACTATAGAAAACAGCAGCCTGATCAATTTGGCGGCCTTAGCGTAATATGCATTCGAGATGTAAAAGCTAGTACCGAGTGGGATAGAAATGGCAGAATTCGCAAAATCGATCTGCCTAAAAGCGATGTTATCCAATGGCGCCTCGAAGATGGCACGCTGCTTACGGTAAGGCCATCCGGAACAGAACCCAAGATAAAATACTACATCCTTTGCCACGATCATAACAGCGATCTCAGCTTAAGCAAAGAAATCACTCGAAAGAAAATATCTATAATAGAGCAGGCAATTACTGCAATGGTCGATTCTCATCGCATATGACCAAAAAGAGCTCTGATCCGCAAGCAATGCCGATCGCGAATAATTAACTTGAAAGGCAAGTCTGTGGCTTTTCGAATAATCAAACTTGTGACCATTTCAATTCTATCGATCCTTTGCTTCTTGGCCTTTCGTTGCGTGATGCTTTCTCTTAATCCTTATTCCGACACGAGGCCTATATTGCTTTCTGAAAAAGTAGCCTTTCCCGATCAAAATGAGCGGTCATTAATGGAGAACGATTTTTATCAAAATCTCTCCATGCTAAATGAGAATAGATTTTCATCGCTATCGACGGAACAAATTGAAAAGTTAGCATCCACTCTATGTATTCAAGGCTTAACTATGGATTTAGACAATAGAGCAATGGCTTCTTTGTTCTTTCCATCTTCTGGGCATGTCCTCGCAATGCTAATCGATGATGAAGATTCAGAGGAATATCAAAATCTCGATGGAATATCCTTCCCCGCAAGACTCTCATATAATCGAATCGCATCTTTGCATCCAAAGATGAATGCCCTTCGCACCAAATATGAATCATTCTTCGATGTCTTTTACAGTATGTCAAAAAGCAATGCATTAACTTTTCCTACAAAATGGTTCGAAAGCAATTTTGTAGCATGGAATGGCAATGTAACGCTTCCCGGTCTTTCCTCATTGCCTCGACTCAATGAGCTCGACTATTCTCATACATTCGCGCTGGATATTTTCCTCCAAAACGTAGAATATCTTTCTTGGAATATTCAGCGAGGCCCTATTATTCATTCATTGAGCGATGGCATAGTAGTCTCAGCCGAAAGCGGATGGTTAGGATTCCCTAGAAAGAGCACGGCTCTATCATATATCAAGGGCGGAATTTCTCCAAAATCAGGCAATGGCGTAATTGTATACTCGCCTGAAGAGCATCGATATTATCTATATTTTCATCTCTATGATCTCTTTGTGGAAAAAGGGGATATTCTCTTGAGAGGTCAGCCAATCGGTCACGGAGGAAATACAGGCATAAATGCACGCAAAAAAGGAGGGGGAGACCATCTGCATCTCGAAATCTTCGATTCCAAGAAGGGGCGTTTTTTAAGAAATACCCAGATCATCACACTTTTGAAAAACTCCTCAAAGAATAGGCTAGCTGTTTCACCGAGATAATTTCTTCGCTATAGTATAGGAATGAGCAAATTATTCCTCGTTGGCGATATCGGAGGGACAAACACCAATCTAGCCTTAGCCAGGCAAGACGAATCGGGCATCGAATTAGTAGAAAAAGTGCAGTTTTCTACTAAGAATGAAAAATCCCTCCTGGATCCCATCAAGCGTTTTCTCGGATCAAGGCGCGTGCGCGAATCTTACGATAGAATAGACTTTTGTTGTATTTCAGGAGCCGGACCTGTTCAGCCTGATAATAGCATTCAGCTCACTAATGCTCCTTGGGGTATAAAAGCCTCGGAGCTTTCTGATTTCCTTAGAGTGCCAGTCAGATTGATAAATGATTTCACGGCTCTGTCCTACGCGGTCACTACTCTTGACTATAAAGATCGAAGTGCGGTTACGCAGCTTCCACATCCAGATGGATCTATCTATGAGCCGCGCGAGGGCATTATGCTTGTCATTGGGGCTGGGACAGGTCTTGGTGTAGGCTTTGTGGATAGAAGAGGTGACAGTGTAATGGCCTTTCCCTCCGAAGGTGGTCACTCTGAATTGCCATGTTTCGATGACTTGAGCGATTCCTTTGGTGCTTGGCTTCGAAAGAGATATGATTATGTGCCAGGTGCTGAATTAGCTATTTCTGGCCAGGGCATTGCGAATATTTTCGAATTCATTTGCTCGGAAGATTTTAACGTAA
>DMNL01000092.1 GCA_003452735.1 Spirochaetaceae bacterium | reverse complement strand
GAAATAAGGATTGTGATTTTTGTGAAATCAAGGGCAAGTTCACTAAAAATATTCTCTTTGCTTTTTTTAAGATCAAAGAAGGCGCGGCGGGTTGGGAAACCAGTGATGATGATGTTCGAATCTTTTATGCCATGGTCGAGGAGCCGGCTTTTCGACTGCTCAGTTGCTACGAGGAACATATCTGATTCAGGGTTTGCCCAGAGGCTATATCCATCGAAAGGATCCACCACATAGGATAGTATCTTGTAGTTTCCACCGTAGATTCGTCTTGCCTTAGAGGCTATATAGATACAGAGAGCGTGTGTTGCCAAGACAATGTCTGGGTTGGTGTTTGCAATATACTGCATTCCTTTTTGAATGAAATCTCTATAGAGCATTTCAATATAGAAGAAATTCTTTCTGTTCATCTCCATGTAGCGATACCCTATACGAACGAAGACTGGGAATTTAAGCGCAATATCCCAGCTGATATTGAGCTGACGATCGGTTCTCGCGGCTCCGACCTCTTTTGCGAAATCGACCACAGATATATCAAAAGCATCAGGATATTGCATTTCAAGTTCTTCTTTTATTGCGAGAGCTGGGATCTTATGTCCCAACCCCACTTCGAGCATAAGGATCAGGATTTTTTTCTTCATCTCAGCTATTAGTTCTCCTTCTTCTAGGGAATAATATCATTCATAGCGATGCATATTTTTGCATACATGGGGGTATTACAAAAGAAAGTATCTCACATTTCATAAGGAAACAGATAAGGCTGATTATCTTCGAGCCGCTTAATTATTGTCCTCAGAATTACCTGTAGATCCCTCGATTCTGCCACAAAATCGAGAGAGTCTCCAGGAATAGTTAGAATTGGAGCAAGAGTAAAAGAGGAAATCCACTCTTCGTAGAGCTCATTGAGTCCCTCGAGATACGAATCGGGAATCGACGACTCGAAATCCCGCCCTCGCTGCTTGATCCTCGACTGCAAAGTAGATACGGAAGCACGGATGTATATAACAAGGCTTGGGTGAGGCAAAATCTCGGCGAGCGTTGCATATAAGGCCTGATAGATACACCATTCGCGCTCGGCCATGATTCCTTGGATATAGAGATTCTTGGCAAAGATCTCAGCATCCTCGTATATCGATCGATCCTGAACTACAGAATGTGGGTCTTCGCTCAACTTACGATGCATTTCGGCTCGATGGGATAGGAAGAAAAGCTGGCTATGAAATGCCCATCGAGGCATGTCTGCATAAAAATCCTTTAGAAAGGGGTTTTCCAGGACGGGCTCGAAATAAGCTATAAATCCTAGATGCTCCGCAAGCAGGCTTACAAGTGTGGATTTTCCTGCACCAATGTTGCCAGCTACCACCACATATCTGCGACTCATTCTAATCAAAGACTAATCCTTAGATAGCGAAGGCGCAAGCCTATGACTAAGGTGCCTTTGGTTGAGAAGCACAGTATAGCATTGCAGCCTACCGTTGCTTTTTAGGACAAAGATAAGTATTCTCTCTCTATAGTACGAGAGAATATGCCCCTCAATGGGAAGGAGTTTTATTCATGAAACGCTTTTTAGTTTTATTATTTGCGTGCCTTGCCGCGGTTGCCTCTATTGGTGCGCAGCAGGCTCCAGCAGTCCTGTCAGCCTATTCAGATGCTGAGCCACAGACGAAAGAAATCATCGACGCCGCTCGTCTCTTGGAATCCAAAGGTCAATATGCAAAAGCTTGGAATCTGCTCGCTGCCTTCGATCCTGACAGCAAAGATGGTTATGTTCTCGCCGAGAAGATTCGCCTTGCTCTGGAAGACAGCATTGATAATGGGATGTTTGTCAGTTTTAGTTTCATCGACTTAGAAGAAGGGCAGAGCATATATGAAGCATTTTTAAACCCACCCGAAAAGCAGACAATAGTGGATTTCAATCCTCTGGATTTAGTAGAAGAGCTTGAAGAATCCGGCGAAGCCATACCGCCCATTCTCTCTCTTGAATTCGCAGGGTACCTCTACACCGTAAATCAAGAATATGGTGATAATTGGCTGATCGACAGCTTCACGCTTCAGCAAAAAGCGGTTGAAAACTACGATAGAGCTCTGGCCTATGGTCTATACACCGACAAAAGTCTTGCAAATCACGCAGAGCTTCTAATAAATCTTCAGCAGTATGAAGGTGCCGAGAAGGTGCTGAGACAAGCTATTTCTCTCTTTCCCGAGGATCAGAGCTATGCGGTAAGCCTTGCTAGCAGTCTAAACGATCAAGGCAAATTCGACCAAGTATATCCTGTTATCGATGAAGTGATAGCAGAGCCCGATGTCACCAATTCCACCTATAATGCCTATGTGGAAGGTATCAAGGCTGGCCTCAATTCTGGCGATACCCAGAAGACCGATCTATATGTCGATGCAATGATTGAGCGCTTTCCGGATGAATATGCCCCAATGCTTATTCAGCATCTTGTCGCAGTCATAATGGGTGAAACAGAAAAAGCGAATATCTCTGCAGACAACGTTACCGAGAAATTCAGCGTTAATCCCGATGTCGTACAATCCTTGCTATCTACCTGGCTTAGTGCTTCAGACCCGGTTTCGGGCTTCGATTATCTAAACCGCTCGCTGGAAAAGTACACGAACGATGATCAAGCAATGGGGACTCTATTATTCTATAGAGCACTTATGTATGCACAGACAGCCCGGTCAGCGGATGATCTCAAGCTGGCTATTTCGGATATGGAGGAAACCGAGAAGCGCTTTGGTGCTGTATTTGAGAAAGAAGATCCTGTATTCCAGACTATTGGCCAGCTCATCACGGAATGGAAACAGATTATAGAACAGCTCCAGGTGAATGATAGCGCGGCGTCCCCAGAGCAGAGTACTCCTTCCGAAGATGCAAATACGGCTTCTGGTACGAGCAACTGAACTGATATTTGAAGACAGAGGCTATGCAATCGGTCTTTTGTATTCACAATGCCACTGTCATTGCGGGCTATGCGCGTATGGACCGCAGTGCTGTGCTTGTGGAGGGAGATTCAATCGCCGATGTCTTTTCTGAGCGGAGATTTGCGCAGAAATCCTTTGGGTCTCAGGTACATTTGATCGATGCCGGAGGCGCATTTCTTACTCCTGGGTTAATCGACACCCATCTTCATGGAATTGGGGGCTTTGGCACAGAAGACCTGTCCATCGAATCCATTCTTGGAATGAGCAGGATGTTACCAGCCTGGGGAGTGAGCTCTTTTGTCCCTACAATGTATCCCATGGCAGAAAAAGATATGATTCGGGCAATAAGAGCAGTTGTTTTAGCGATGGGCCATGAAGAGGGAGCTAAGATTATTGGTATCCATATTGAAGGTCCCTTCATCTCGCCTGCACAGCTTGGTGTACAGAGAATAGAGTTTATCCAGCCCGTTGATCTGGGGCTTATGCAGCGCCTCTGGGATGCATCCGAAGGTCATATTGTCAGCATGACCGTAGCACCTGAACTAAAAGGAATGCGTGAACTAGCACTATTCTGCAATCAATTGGGCATTGTGCTTCAAGCAGGCCATACCGATGCCAGTTACGAAAACATGATCGAAGGAATGCAAGCTGGAATAAGGCACTCTACACACATGTTCAATGCAATGAGTCGGCTGCACCATAGAAACCCCAATGCAGTCGGAGCTATCCTTATCCAGCCAGATTTATCTTGCGAGATTATAGCGGATGGGCTTCATGTTCACCCTGATCTAATTCGCCTACTTTTTCGAGACAAACCAGAAGGCAATATCGTGCTGGTGACAGACTCGCTAAAACCGACAAAGCAAGCGGCGAATACTCCCATGTTTGCCAATGATGAAGAAGTCTATTTTGAAAACAACCTATTCTACAGAGCAAGAGATGGGGTTATTGCCGGAAGTTCTCTTACTATGATCGAAGGGGTGCGAAACTTAGTTAGATTCGGAGTGCCTCTTGAGAGTGCAGTAAAGATGGCAAGCGCAAATCCAGCTCGAATATTTAGTCTTGGAAGACGTGGAATGATTAGCCCTGGATATAAGGCGGATCTCGTTCTAGCAGATATGAACTTCGAGGTACAGATGACAATAATCGATGGCAAAATAAAATATGACCGAAATGCTTTGGAAAGGGGAATCCTATGAGAGTTGTAATTCAGCAGAGCTATGAATCGATGTCAAAATGGGCGGCTCATTATCTAGTACAGCATATAAATGAACATGGCTCACAGAAGCCATTTGTGCTTGGCCTTCCAACAGGTTCCACCCCGCTCGGAATGTATAGAGAACTGATCAGCCTTTGCAAAGCCGGAAAGGTCAGTTTTAAAAATGTAATTACATTCAATATGGATGAATATGTTGGCCTTCCGCCAGAACACGAGCAGAGCTACCATCGTTTTATGTGGGATAATCTTTTTTCCCATATAGATATCGACCCTAAAAATGTACACATTCTCAATGGCATGGCTTCAGACCTACAAAAAGAGTGTGCTGCTTACGAAAAAGCGATATGCGATGCCGGTGGAGTCGATCTATTTATAGGAGGCCTCGGAGCAGACGGGCACATCGCCTTCAACGAACCTGGTTCTTCCCTATCATCGCGCACAAGGATCAAGACACTCACTCGAGATACAAAGAAAGCCAATGCCCGCTTTTTTGGTGGAGATCCAGATAAAGTCCCTACGCAGGCTCTTACCGTGGGCGTGGGAACAATAATGGATGCATATGAAGTTATGATTCTTGTATCGGGGACAGAAAAGGCAAGAGCGCTCAAACATGGAATCGAGATGGGCGTAAACCATATGTGGACAATAAGCTGCATTCAGCTGCACCCAAAAGCCGTCATAGTCTGTGACGAAGATGCCACAAATGAGTTGCGCGTAGCCACAGTACGTTATTTCAAGGAGATCGAAGCGCCAAATCT
>DMNL01000019.1 GCA_003452735.1 Spirochaetaceae bacterium | reverse complement strand
CTCCTCTGGAGTTCCACACATGAGTGGTGCGCGAGGGTACCCAGCATCGAATCCATAAAGTCTAAGCGCTTCCTTAAGAAGCGGTGCGGCATTGGTCCTTTTATTTTGACCCATGCTCTTCAGGAAAGGATAAATTTTCTGCTGCTGCTCTGCTGCTGCTTGTACTTTCCCTGCTAGAAAATCTTCAATCATAGATCTTATTAGGTGCCCGATAATATGAGATGATCCCGAAACAACGCCACCTATGCGTTTTTCGCCACCTTGGGCATAAGCTTCGAGGATCATAGTATCATCGCCATTGTAGATGACGAAATTTTCAGGTGTGGAATTTAAAAAGGCTGTGATCTGTTTGGGATTCAGTTCGGCTTCTTCTTTTATTCCGACTATATTAGGCTGTTTTGCAAGGCGGCTTACCGTGGTTGGTTCGATATTGACACCCGTATAGATAGGAATATTGTATAAGAGTATGTTGAGGGATACAGATGTAGCTACCTGCATAAAATGGCGATATAACTCTTCTTGATTTGGCTTTGTATAATAAGGAGCTACGATCATCACCGTTTCGAAACCGATTTTTTCAGCTATTTTTGCTAGCTGAATTGTCTCGATGGTAGAGGCTGCTCCGACGCCTGCTATTATGGGGATTCGATCGCCAACTTTGTCTTTGACTGTTTCGAATAACCTTACCCTTTCATCAAATGACATAGCATAAAATTCGCCTGTCGATCCCGAAAGAACAAGACTATCACCTTTTTTTTGATCAATTATGAACTCGGCAAGCGCAGCGGTTCTTTCATAGTCTACGCTCCCATCTTCGCAGAAGGGTGTAAGCAGAGGAATCAATATCCTTCCATAGCGTTCCTTAACAAATTTTGCCATAAAGACCTCCTCAAAACTGATTGCACTATCTAGCTGCCTAACCGGCTAAGATCCTTGTTTCGATATCCAAGGCGGTGTGATATCTCTGTTGTTGCCTCTAAGAGGGCTGGAGCTATCGATTCTAGGCGTTTTAACGTATTTCTTTCGGCAGGACCCGATAGGCTGACAGATGCAAAGACCTTAGCTTCCACATTGAAAATGGGGGCTCCGACACAGCGCAGATGATCCTCATGTTCCATGTCGTCGATTGCGTAGCCTTGTTCGCGAATGAGTTCAATTTCTTTCCAGAGACGTTCTTCGGTCGTTATTGTATTAGATGTAAATGACGGCAAGCCCTTTCTTATGATGATACGCCGTATCTCAGAATCTGGCAAAAAGGCTAGAATAGCTTTGCCAACCGATGTGCAATGGAGTGGCGCGCGAACACCGATAACCGAATAGGTTCGAAGTCTTTGATGCGACTCAATACAATCTATATAGAGCACTTCATCTCGATCGAGCAAAACAAGGTGTACTGTTTCGTCGAAGCGTTGATTGAGGCCGCGCAGGAAAGGGGCTGCAATTCGCACCAGTTCATGTCCGGTTTGTGTGCAATAACCTAGTTCAATAAGCCTAATGCCGAGTGAATAAAAGCCAGATTCACGATTGCGCTCCAATACTCTTTGGCTAGTAAGTGTTTCAAGCAGGTTGGATGCGGTGCTTTTTGCAAGAGATAGCTCGCGCGCAATGTCTGATAGACTGCGCTTTTCTCCATCGGAAAGAAGATCGAGGATTGCCAGAGCTTTTCGAACAGAATTGACCTGTGCCATTCAAATCTCTGTAAACTTGTTCATATATAGGAACAGCGTTCCTTTATATGAATTGTCTCATGGGAATTGAACGTTGTCAAGAAAAATTTCCGTCAAAAATAGCTTGTGGGGGAGCTGGCGATTTATCGAGCGCTATTGCGCCTATTTATCCTAAAAAATTTTATCGCGGCTTCGATTAGCTTCGTATATAATGCGGTATCTCTGCGGGAATCTCGATCGAAAGCTCGACAACGCCAGCAATACTTCCTTGCTCACGCCAAGGCGCTTGGTAGATGAATTTTTTAACACCTTGTTTTTCTATTGTATAAGTGTGGGGTTCACCAGTTTCGAGAATATGCTCGATAAGACGCACGGAGCTCTGTTGGTGGCAGGCTCGGACATCCTGACCTATAAGAGCCTTACCTCCCCATTTAGCATTGGACATGGCTGATTTTTCGTTCATATAGAGAATCTCATAATTGCACCCGATTACCGTAATGCTAGCTCCGAACTCATCCTGCCAAGCAGGCATGATTGCTTCGATATGTGGTATTGTCATGCAATGATCATAATTTAAATTGCCAATCTAGCGAAAGCTCTATGGAGGCCATATTTTTGAAATTATCATAGATTATCTAGAGAGGTATGTCTGTAATGCAGAAAGCAGGCAAAAGGCAGACATAGAAAGGAAAAGTTGCAATATGATAATGCAGCAAGTTGTGCATTATCAATTTGTGCAAAAGCGATCAGCTTGCACGCAAATTTGTGTAAAAATAATCATTTTTTCTTGACAGATTATACATCATGAAGGAAAATGCTTACATGGCTGAAAACGTTTTTAGAATTTCAGCCATCGAAGGTTCTTAGGCATTTAATAGGTCTTCCTGACATCTTTGATTCGATTAGATGCTTATGATTTATGGTTGATTAACATGATCCTGTTTTAGGATCATAAAATCATAGGGCGAGAGGAGGACATTATGAAAAGAGTACTTTCAGTATTCATAGCTATGTTGCTTATAGCCGGAACAATAGGTACCGTTGGTGCACAGGCTCAGAAACGGTATAAATTTGTAGTTATTACCCATGCAACTGCTGTTCCATTTTTTGTTCCAGTTAGAAAAGGCGCTGAAGATGCAGGCAAGCTTATCGGAGCAGATGTGGTATATACCGGCCCAACTGGTTTTGATATTCAGCAACAGGTTGAATTTGTAAAATCGGCGATTGCGCAGAAGGTCGATGGTATTGCCATGACAATGCCCGATGCAAATGCATTCAACGCGGTAGTCAAAGAGGCGATGTCAAAAGGCATACCTGTTATTGCCATAAATGCGGACGCTCCAGAAAGTGGAAGGCTTGCTTATATTGGGCAAGGAAACTACGAAGCTGGGCGCTCTATGGGAATGCAGATAGTAAAACTGCTACCAAATGGTGGAGATGTGCTTTTGACAACCCATACTGCAGGTGCGGAGAACCTTGAAGATAGGATTCGCGGCATTAAAGATGTACTGGATGCTCAAGGAGGAAAATTCAAATATAGAGTGGTTGCAACGGGTACTGATATGGTTCGGGCAGTCAGCCTTATTTCTAGCGCCTTGCAAGCAAATCCAAATATAAAGGGCATGTTTGGAGTTGAAGAGGTAACGGGGAGTGCAATCGCCCAGATTATCGAGAGAGATCGCCTGAAGGGCAAAGTTATGGCAGGTGGTTTCGACCTTGTCACAGATGAACTTGTTGCCATTCAAAAAGGTAATATGCAGTTTACTATTGATCAACAACCGTATCTCCAAGGGTTCCAGGGTGTTATGGAGCTTTATCTTCTTAAGAAGTTCAATCTTACTCCATGCGATATCAATACTGGTATTGCACCTGTCACAGCCGAAAACGTAAATGAAGTCATGAAACTTGCGGCTGAAGGCTATCGCTAGAATTCGTTTGTTGTCATAAGAACTAGCTCTTTCATTCGGAGACGGTGCTTTGAAGTACTGTCTCCGCACCAGACCAATTCATCGATGAGGAAGGAGATTGTATTGCAGAGTTTATTATCTGTACAAAATATCTCAAAGCATTTTGGCAATATTCATGCCCTGAGAAATGTATCTTTAGATATTTCACCAAAAGAAATTATCGGTCTGGCTGGCGAGAATGGCGCAGGCAAATCGACACTGGTCAGGATAATCTGCGGTGCTCTTTCTTATGATTCAGGAGAGATGAGCTATCAAGGAAAACCATATAAGCCGCATGATGTCTCTAATGCAGAATCTCTAGGGATAAGCGTTTTTCACCAGGAAATTCCAATCTGCCCGCATCTTTCTATTGCAGCAAATGTGTTTCTTGGCCCAATGATTCCCTCTCAGAGAGGAAGGCCTGATTGGAAATTAATGAATAATCGCTGTATAGAATTGTATAGAAAATTCCTGGACGAAGATATAGATCCCACTGTCCCAATTGGAGAATGCTCGGCTGCTGAACAGCAATTGGCCCTTCTAGTAAGAGTGTTGTCTCGAAATGCAAAGTTAGTGATTCTCGATGAGCCAACGACTGCATTGTCTGCACCGGAAGTAGAAAGACTTTTTGATTCAATAAGAAGACTAAAGGATGAGCAAGGGATCGGCTTTATATTTGTAAGTCATCTGCTTGATGAACTTATGGAACTATCTGACGAGATTTTTGTTCTTCGAGATGGTGAAAATGTAGGTCATCTCTACAAAGCCGAATTT
The DNA here is from genome assembly GCA_003452735.1 of Spirochaetaceae bacterium. Lineage (GTDB taxonomy): Bacteria > Spirochaetota > Spirochaetia > Treponematales > Rectinemataceae > Rectinema. The sequence continues at coordinate 17,895 of DMNL01000019.1, read as the reverse complement.
TCAGCAAAGGAATTATCAAGGCTTATCGCAGGAAGATCAATTGATGAGCGACATCGCATTGCAAAGGATATTTCGGATGCAGAGATTGCTCTCGAGGCAAAATCGATTTCATTATCGAAATCTTACGAAGATATTTCTTTTTCAGTCCATAAAGGTGAAGTTTTTGGTATTGCAGGCCTACAAGGTTCAGGTAGATCTGAAGTCATTTCGAGTCTTTTTGGATTGCCACCACCTGATAAAGGTTCAGTCGTCATCCGAGGTAATGATTTTGGGAGGATAACCATCTCTAGAGCAATAGCCGCAGGTGTTGGCTACTTACCCGAAGACAGAAAAACCAAGGGCATTTTCCCCGACCTGAATATAGCAAAGAATATTGGAATTGTGAGTATTTCTCAATCAAAAGATCTAACTGGCTATAATGAGGAAGATTATATAAAGGTAGCGAATAATATGGCTACCAAACTTTCAATAAAGATTTCTAATCCTAGAGATTATATATCTGCTTTGAGCGGGGGCAATCAACAAAAAGCAATGCTTGCGCGATGGCTTGCCCTATCGCCATCGATTCTCGTACTGAATGAACCAACTCGAGGTGTAGATATTGCAGCTAAGGCTGAGATTGCAAAAATTATCTTCGATATGGCAGGCGCGGGTTGTACAATTATTATGGCATCATCAGAGATGGAAGAGCTTTTGATCATGTGCGATAGAATTTTGGTGATGAATCGAGGTCGAGCAAAGATTATTCTTGAAAAGGAATCTTTGACCAAGGAGAATCTTTTCTTTTATGCAATGAGTTAGATAGAAAGGATGAACTAATGAACAAATCAGCGACCAAGAATCAAAAGAACAAATCTAGAATTGTATTGGGGCGCGATATTGGTGTTCTTATTGCAGCAATCTTAATTGCGGTATTTTTTACGATTGCTTCGCCTGTCTTTCTTACTGCATATAATTTTTTCAACCTTTTACGGCAGACTGCTCAGCTTGGCATAATTGCCATGGCTATGACAATGCTCATTATTTCTGGGGAATTTGATCTTTCAGTAGGAGCAATATATGCGGTAACAGGAGTCGTTACCGGAATATTAGTCAAAAATATGGGATTCAATATTTGGCCAGCTGCGCTCATTGGATTTCTGACTGCTCTTTTGCTGGGCTTCGTTAATGGTACTCTCATTTCAACGACAAAGATCAATTCTTTTATTGGAACTCTTTCCACTCAAATGATATTTCGCGGTATTGCGATGGTTCTATCCCAAGGTCAGCCAATATCATTTCTCCAGAGTTCTATTTTCTTTGATGCATTTGGCAGAGCTGAACTTTTTGGCAATATTCCGGTTCAGATCTTTTGGCTCTTAGCATGGACATTGATTTCGTTCTATCTCTTACATAGAACATCATTTGGTGTAAAAGTGTTTGCTACGGGTGATAATCGGCTTGCCGCTGATCTTTCTGGAATAAAGACAATGAGCATTAAGAAGACATGCTTCATGATTACCTCTGCTGCTGCAGGCTTGTCTTCCCTTATCTCACTTGCTTTTCTGAAGACTGTTACGCCAACTCAAGGTTCCGGTCTTGAACTCGAGGCTATAGCTGCAGGAGTCATTGGAGGAACTTCGATGTCTGGCGGGGTAGGAAGTATTCTGGGTACTTTTATCGGTACATTTATCATGGCTGAAGTTAGAACAGGTCTAGTTTTGATGGGTACTGATGCTTATGTACAAGATGCTTTTGTTGGATTAGTTATTGCATTAGCGGTTATTATCAATGTTAGATTTAGCATTTCCAAGGATCGTACATAAGCTTCAGGATGTGGGTGCACGACAATTTTGTGCAAAGGTAGCTAAGCAGCATTTTTGATACTTGAAGAATTATTCGATTGAGAGTTAATATCATCGTTTGATAATCATGAATTTTACCATTCGCGCTATCGCTCCAGTCGAAGCAGAAGATTACTATTCTCTTGTCAATGAAGTAAAAGATGAAGGTAAATTTCTATTTGCGTCCATTCGTATTCCGCTCGAAAATATGAGAAAATACATTGCTCAGCACTATGAGTCTTCCAATCCAGTTCTGGGAGCATTTGACGACAAGAAGGAGCTTCTAGGTTGGATTGACATAAACAGAAGCAATATCGAAGAGCTTGCTCACATCGGCACCATTGCCATGGGTGTTAGAAAGAGCTTTCGAGGACAAGGCATTGGCGGTGCTCTTCTCGATGCGTGTATCCACCAAGCGCGAGAACTTGGCCTTGAAAAGCTGGAGCTTGAAGTTTTCGGCTCAAACTCGGCAGCCCGCGCTCTCTATAAGAAGAAAGGCTTTTTCGAAGAAGGTATTCGTCTCAAGAAACGCAAGTTCGAAGGGCATTACGACGATTTGGTCTGTATGGGTATGTTTTTATGAAGATAGATCCTACAAATGGTAAGAATCATTTAGCATAATCATTTTCTTTTTTATAGGATTCGCGGAAGAGTTGCTTGACTTAATACCTCAAAGCTCGCCCTTTTATATTTACGCAGAGATAGCCGCTCAAAAGAATTCATACCGTGTAGCAGAAGAGGAGAATATACCTCTTAGGCTATAAGGGAATCAAATGGATTTTTGAAGGGTCTATCCAGAAAGAAATTATGCCATCTTTTATTCCAGCTTCTCCAGGGTCGAATATGTCGATTATTATTGTGTTTTCAAAAGCTTTTATCCAATAACGTATATTGGAACCCTCGAAAATAAAATGATCGATTTGCCCCTGAAAGATATTGCTAGCACTATTTTGGGCATTTTGCATGTCTATGATCTTCATGCTTTCAGGTCTTATGACAAGAAGCACTTTCTCTGATTTTTCAAGCTTGCCTAGCATTTCAGGTTTGAACTTGTTACCTTCAACATCAATATCGATTCTATCTGATCTTACATGGATATATTGCTCATCAATATCGATGATTACACCTTCAATGAAATTTACGGTACCAACAAATGAAGCAACAAATCTATTGGCAGGATGATAATAAATATCAAAGGGAGATCCAATCTGTTCTATTTTGCCTGTATTCAGTACAGCAATAGAATCTGACATAGCTAGGGCTTCGCTTTGGTCATGGGTTACATATATTGTAGTTATATTTAGTCGCTTTTGTAATTGCCTTAATTCAGCTCTAATTGAATTGCGTAGATTTGCATCGAGATTCGAAAGAGGTTCATCAAGCAAAAGAACTTCTGGCTCCATAATAAGAGCACGAGCGAGAGCCACTCGTTGTTGTTGTCCGCCTGAAATCTGGCCAGGCATTCTATCGAGCAGTGTGCCAATATCGAGATACTGTATCGTTCTTTCTAAGCGCTCGTTGATTTCTTGTTGGGGCATTTTTTTGATGCGAAGTCCATAAGTGATATTTTCTCGTATGCTCATATGAGGAAACAGGGCATAGTCCTGAAATACCATGATCGCATTGCGCAAATGTGAAGGAAGATCATTGATAACTTTGCCATCGATAAGGATTTCTCCTTCATCTATTTGATAGAATCCAGCAATTGACCTCAAGAGAGTTGTTTTGCCACAACCACTAGGTCCAAGCAGTGTGGTAAAGCTACCTTGGGCTATCTCGAGCGATATATTATCAAGGGCCTTGAAACTGCCGAATTTCTTGCTGACATTCCGTAGCATGACATGAGCATTTTCCATTTAGTAAAACTCCTCTATAAGAACTTTGGCAGCACTCATATTCCTGTGGTATAGCGTTGATCTATACTTTAAAGAGCTGCACCTGCTTGCCCATCAGGAGCCTTGCAAGTCCGAGAGCTGAAAATGTAATGACTAGCAATGAGCAGGTAAGAGCGGCTGCTTTTCCATAGAATCCATCGCTGATGAGATTCATGATGCTAAATGTTACAACTGCGTTTTTTGATGTTGATAGAAATACAATAACGCTCAAGGTAGTAATGGCTCTGATGAATGACATAATAAAGGCAGAAAAGAAAGGCACTTTGATGAGTGGAATTTCTATTTCTCTGAATATACGCATGCTAGTTGCTCCAAGATTGCTGGCAGCTTCATTGAGAGAGGGGGAGATTTGTTGAAGGGCTCCGATACCAGTCTGATAGCCACTGGAAATATTCCAGAAGATCATGCTCAGGATGATGATGGCTGCAGTACCATAGAGATCTATCGGCGGCTTTGTAAAGCATATAGAATAACCAATACCTAAAAAGATTCCTGGCAGCGCAGCTGGCAAAATACAGGTAAAATCTACGAATTTGCGCATGATAAATCTTTTCCTTGAGACAAGGTAAGCAGCAATCATGGAGAAAAGAGCACTGGAGAATCCTGCTATTGCTGAATAGCTGAGACTTCGGAATAGTTCATTGGAGCGAGAGGATATTTCTTTGAAATATCTCAAGGTAAAGGACCAATCATATCCCCAGCCATTGACGAATGCACCGATGATTAGGCCGATATAGACAAGCAGAACGAAGATTGAAACAATAGTGCATATTGTAAAGAGACTCCATTTTACAATGGGGCTCGTCTTCTGAATATCCACTTGAGAAATTTTGCCGGTTATCGTCACATAAGAGCGCTTTCCAACCCAGTATCGCTGCAGAATAAATATCACCAAAGAAGGCAAAAGTAGCAAGATTGAAAGGATTGCTGCCCCAGCTATATCTGCCCATCCTTCAACCCTCATCCATGCTTCTGTTGCAAGTACCGAAAAACTGCCAGAAATGATAATCGGATTGCCAAAATCAGCAAGGACTTGAATTGCAACCAGAAGAGCTGCCCCAGCAACACCGGGACGCGCAAGCGGAAAAGTTACAGTACGAAATAATGTAAAGCCTGTTGCGCCGAGATTTCGTCCTGCATATTCAAGCATTGGAGAAATCGATTGGAGAACTCCTTCCATAACAAGAAAGGCAACGGGGAAAAATGCTATAGTCTGCGATAGCCATAGACCATGCCACCCGAATATGTTTACTTTGGCATGAAAAAGTCCAGCCGTTATGAGACCATTTTTCCCAAACATCATGATATAGCTAAAGGCTACCATAAATGGCGGAGAGAAAAGCGGCAATAGGCTTATGAACTTGAAGATTCTCTTGCCTGGCACATTTGTTCTTGTCACGGTATAAGCGAAAATGAAACCAAGGAACGTCGAGGAAAGTGTCGAGAGGAGCATCATCAGCATGCTGTTCTTAAGTGTCTTCATGTAGCGAGCATTCTTTAGAATATTTGAGAAGTCGCTGGCTTTTGGGAACAAGAATACTTCTACAATTGGGTATAATACAAATATCAAAAGAGAGGCAACAATAGCAATAATTACTATTATTAATGATATTTCATAGGATTTTTGCTTGAAAGCCTTATGCCTCATAGTAGCCTCTTAAATAAAAGTAAAGAAAAAGCTCCGGCCCTATTAAAAGGGATCGCCTTTAATCATGAAGCAGAAACAGATCCCGGAGCTTATTGTGCACTTTGTTATCTTTTATTTGCCCGTGATTTCAGACCATTGTTTTTTCCATGCATCAACATTTACTGCTGCAGCTTTCAAATCCCATGGTGCAAGCTTCAGATCTTCAAAGGGAGGGACTCCTGGAGGCATTGTTACGCCGGCTCTTACTGGATACCTATAGCCATTCTTTGCATTTATCTGCTCAGCCGTAGGGCTCAATAGAAAATCGATGAACTTTTTTGCTGCTTCAGTATGCGGAGCGCCTTTTATGATTGAAGCACATCCTATTTCGAATCCTGTATCTTTGGGGAAAACTATTGTTATCGGCAGATTTCCCTGCTCTTTCTGCTTGAGGGCATCATGCCCCCACGCAAATCCAACATAGGCCTCTCCTTGAGCAATGAGAGGAATACAGCCGTTTGCTCCTTTTGTATACTGGGCAACATTCTGATGGAGCTTTCTGATATAATCGAACCCCGCTTTTTCACTTCCCAATCTGAAAATTTGCGCGCATACCATTAAATATGCACCTCCAGTTGTTGCTGGATTCGAACCAATTACAAGACCCTTATAAGCTGGATTGAGCAGATCATCCCAAGTAGTAGGAGGATTTAAGCCCATTGGTTTGAATTTCTGTTCGTACATTTTTGTATTGTATACAAGGCACAGAGCGCCTAGATACCAGCCAGTCCAATATCCGTCTGGGTCCATGAATCTCGGATCAATGCCGGCTTCTTTGATGACCGGAGATGAATATTTCTCAAGGTAGTTCCCTTCAGCTAGATCTGTATGGAAGTTGGAGTTTCCACCAATGAATACATCTGCCCTTGCACGTGCCGATTCAGCTTTTATTCTTGCAGCGATCGTACCTGCTTCTTCGATTTGCAACGCTATCTCTGCAGGTATACCAGTTGCTTGAGTGAATGCTTCTGCAAGTTCTTTAGAGGTTTTTTCATCCAGTGCTGCATAGATAGTTAGCGTTTCTTCAGGTGCCTTTGCGTATATGCTGGTTACAAGCACAAGCGCAAGAAAAAGAACTCTGATTGCTTTCATGTTTTGCCTCCTTATGGCAATATCAAAAATCCGCCTAAAGCAGCTATTTTTCAAGTATGTGTGCAACCACATGATTTTCTGATTTGAAGCTGCGTAGGCAAAATCATTTTCTGAAATCGCGAACTATTGTGTTCGAGGATGTTAAGGACAGTTTCCATGGCGATTGAACCAATATCCTGCATTGGTTGTCGGACTGTAGTTAGGGGAGGATCGAGAAATTCAGAGAAAAAGGTATCATCAAAACCAGTTATGGCTACATCTTCAGGTACTCTAATACCTTTGCTTCTACAATAGAGCATTGCGCCTAAAGCCATATGATCGCTAGCTGCAAAGACCGCATCATATTTGTGATTTTCAAAAGTCTCTTGAGCTGCTTGATAACCAGATTCACGCTGAAAGTCTCCGTGAGCTATATCCAAGGTTTGGATATCTGCTGACATTTCATTTAGGCCCATCTTGAAGCCATATAGCCTATCGTTAGAATCTATGTTGTCTTTTGGGCCCGCGATAAACAAGATATTTTTGAAGCCATGCTGAACATAATGATGAGCCATCAACCTGGCTCCTCCCACATTATCGATTAGAATCGCATGCGAATCGCTTTCTGTAGGTGGTTTACCGATAAAGACAACGGGAATTCCTTGGCGTTTGATAGCTACCAGTACATCATGATCAAAGGGCTGAAGGCCATTGTTTCTGAGCACGAATGCATCAACTTTGTTGTTTATTGCTAGATCATATAAGGCTTTCTTATTGTTTTTTGTTTTTATGATAATATTGAAAAATTTTTTTTCCGCCACATCTTCCAGCCCTGTAAGTAAGGCAGCATAATATTCGGTTTTTACATCGGGCAGATAGACAGCTACAGTTCTTGTCTTTCCGCCAGAGAGAGCGCTTGCTGCATTATTTGGCATATAACCAAGCTTTTTAATTGCCTCCCAGACTTTTGCTTCAGTTGCTGGCTTCACAGATCCTTCTCTATTGATTACGCGAGAGACAGTAGCCTTTGAAAATCCACAAAGAGAGGCAACATGGTCTATAGTGACCCTAGATTCGAAATTATTTTGATTCATAATGTAACCGCTTACTATTTTAATCAATGTTGTATACTTGTCAAGCATAATTTTTTCAATCTATACTATAAAAATCATAATTGGCTGAAAGAAGCAGAAAATGCTAAAGATAACCTTTATAAATGTTGGATATGGCGATTCTATACTCATCGAGGAATTGAATGATTCTAAACCGATATTTTCAATGCTCATCGATGGAGGCGTTCCGTATATGGGGATGTATTGTGATTCATATGATTGTAGTCCAGGCCGTATACCTCCTTTTAAATATCTTCAATCCCGAAGGATTCAATCTCTTGATGTATTGTTCCTGTCCCATTTGCATATTGATCATGTGGGCGGAATGCCAGAAGTCATGCAGACTTGCAAGTTTGGCTATATATGGTCGAGTTGCAAGCTAAATGAACTTGATTACCTAGACAATCTGAATAGAGCGCATATCGACAATCGGATTGCAAAGGAAATGAGAACGTCTTTAAACCTTCTCGCGGATATGCAGAGAATTGCTAATATAAATGGAAAAGAAATAGAGGTAGTGGGCAAAAGACTGGCGACTGTGGAGCTTACCGATAAATTGCAGGCGAATATTTTTGAGGTTGATCCTTTCTTGGTAAGTCGCACAGAAAAGATGGTGAACAATCTACTAAATGGAACAGACCAAAAAGCAGAGAAAATTCTTATGGAATTGGATGAAATCGAAAATAATTCCAGTGTTGCCCTGCAACTCAAATATGGCGACGTAAAAATCCTTTTGCCTGCTGATTTGCCCAGCTCGTTTTGGAGGCGATATAATAAAGAACCCTACTCTCTAAAAGCCGATATTCTAAAAATTCCCCATCATGGGCAGGCGGACAGCATGACTAAAAGGCTTGCAGGGGCCATCAATCCAACTCATGCTATTGTAAGTGTTTCTCGAGATAATCCTTTTGGAGCGCCTGTACCAGAAGTGCTTTCGATGTTTGATTCGAAAACTAATTTTTGGGTAACGGATAACATTGAAATGCCGCCTTATTTTCGGCAGACTGGGCCACACAGGGCAGTCTTATTCGAAATACAAGAGGATGGCAGCATTTGTGCAATGAATGAGCCCGCATGATATAATGAGTCAAAATAAATTATAAACAATGCTAAGATTCGGAGCCGACTATCGGACAACCCTCCTTATTTCATCTCCGCCAGCAGCTTCTTTGCGTTTTCATTACCCATCGAGGCTGCTTTTTCTAGATCAGCCTTGGCGAGGTCTGGGCGCTTTGTATCTTTGTAGAGTTGGCCGCGGAAATACCAGGCGTCGCTATTAGCTTTGGGAGAGGATCCAAAGAGGGCAATGTACTCATCGAAGAGTTTTTCGGCTTTTTTGCGATCCTGGCCGGCAATGCCGGGTAGAACCTGCCAGAAGCGGCCAAGCGCAAGGATAGGTCCGCCATTGTCGTAGGTCTTATCGAATTTATAGGCATTCTCGAAACCCATTTGGGTTTTGCCTTTAAGACCTTCAGTGAGGGCAGTGACGATACTGACGCAATCCGAGTAGGTTCCCACGCAAAGGCCATAGTAGTACCATCCTTCGATACCGCTTGGGTTCAGATTAAAGGCAATCTCTCCATATTTCATGCCTTCTTTGGCCGCTGCGCGTGCGGTTTCTTTCCAACCAGTAGTTTGGTGTACGACGAGATAATCCCCATAAGAACGAGCTGCGCGAGCGGCTTGCCAGTTAAGCGTATAGTCCTGGGGAGCAGCAGTGGCGAGTTTGACCGCGTTTTCGTAAGCAGCTTTAAGTTCGGCTTCGGTTTCTGCAAGCGCTGGGCTGACGGCGACGACAGCTAGGATTGCGAACAACAGCAACAATCGTTTCATTAAAGGTACCTCCTTGTGAAAAACTTATCCTGCAGTGAGTTAGCGGTCAAGAGTCCTTGATTGCAAAAAATCAAAAAATCTTGCCGATAAACGTTGACATATAAATTTAATGATGCGATAATTCTGAAACAAAAGTTACCAAGATTGGATTAGGAGAAATTGAAACATCATGATTCTTGATAAGATCAGGAAAATGCTTCCTGAAATGCCGAATAGCTATCAGAAAATAGGCTCTTATATGTTGGATCACGAACAGAGTGTTGCTTTTTCCTCAATCCACACAATAAGTAGGTCCATTGGTGTAAGTAGCGCAACGCTGGTCCGATTTGCAAAAAGCTTAGGGTTTGAAGGGTATCAAGAATTCAAGCATGAAATTCAAGATGAAATCAGGCATAGATTGAATCCTTACGACAAGATTGCTTTGAGTGAGCTGGATATTCTGCCAGATGAAAAACGTCTGCAAAAGCTATTTCAAAATGAATACAACAACACACGCAGCACCTTTTCCAATATAAAGATGGCTGATCTGGAAATAATGGGAGAAGGCATAAAGAAAGCTCGTAGGGTATATTTAAGCGCTTTTGGGGCAACTGCTTATGTAGCCCAAATTTTTAAATATACTTTAATGAGTTCTCTAGAAAAGGAAGTGTATGTAGTTTCGGGATCAGTATCGGATTACGCTCCGGTTCTCAAATCTTTTTCGAGCGAAGACGTGATGTTTCTGATGACATTTCCTCCATACTCTTTAGAGGTAAGGCATGTGGCAAAAGTCGTCAAAGAAAAGAGTGGTTCGCTCTTTCTCTTTACGGATTCGGCTGCATGCCCTGTGTATTCTGAAGCAGATAAGGTAATACGTTGTATAACTAATTCTTTGTTGTTGACCAATTCTTTTGCCGGGCTCATATCGATTTTGCATGTTTTGGTGCAAATGGTGTATCTGGACGAAAAGGAAAGCGCCGCAGCGAGCCGGCAGAAAACTATATCGATGCAGGAAAGCGGGTATTTAGTTATCAGTAATCCAAAAGAATAATAAATTCAATTCAAATTATGGAGCACAAGATGAGCATGTTGCTGCTGAAAAATGGAGAAGTATATGCGCCCTATCCGCTTGGATTTAGGGATATTCTAATTGGGGGCGATAGGATTATTTCCGTCGATTCCAATATCGATGTATCTAGCTCGATTTCGCATGTCGAAACGATCGATGCATCAGGATGTATTGTCGTTCCAGGATTGATCGATGGACACCAGCATTTTATAGGCGGCGGAGGCGAAGGAGGATTTGAAACTAGAACTCCAGAACTTCAGATATCAATGAATTTTCTAAATGGTGTTACTACTGCCATAGGGCTCTTAGGAACAGACTCTCTAACTCGGTCGCTCGAAGACCTCTATGCAAAAACTAAGGCTTTCAATACCGAAGGCATGACGGCTTTCATGCTAACAGGAGCTTATTGGTACCCTTCTCCAAGCATAACTGGCTCGGTTGCCAAGGATATTTTGTTTTGCGATCCAGTAATCGGGGTAAAGCTTGCTCTATCGGATACTCGCGGACCATATATGGATGTAGCGGATCTTGCAAGGCTTGCGTCGGATGTCTTTGTAGCGGCTCTAATTGCGAACAAGCCTGGAATAATCACAGTCCATACTGGCATTAGGCCGCAGGCGCTCGATCTTATTATGGAGGTGATAAAGAATCCAGGCATAAGGCCAGCTATGTTCGTTCCGACGCATATCAATCGTAAAAATCCGAAATTGCTGGACCAAGTATTCGAACTGGCCAAGGGTGGAGGAATGGTCGATGCTACATGTCGAAAAGAAGTGAATGCTAATTCTGAGAACATGAGTGCCGCCGATTTTGCAATGCTAGCTAGGGAGAAAGGTCTGTTGGATCATGTTACCTTCAGTTCTGATGCTGGTGGTTCGCTTCCAGAGTGGAATGGAGATCATAGCAGAATTACCGGAATGGGTATCGGAACGCCTGAGACACTGATGTTCGAGCTAAGGAATCTTGTTCAGCAAAAGCATCTGCCATTGGAAGAAGCTCTTTTGCCTTTGACATCCAATCCAGCTCGAAACTATGGATTGGAGGGTAGAAAGGGGACAATTAGAGAAGAAGCGGACGCCGATATTTTGGTACTGGAATCCGATGGGCTCGAGATTCGAGATGTAATAAGCCGTGGGCGTTTAGTCGTTCGCAGGGGCGAAGTTATCAAGAAAGGTTATTTTGAATGAAATCACTGACTAGCAGGCGATATCTCGCTATTGTGCAAGAGATTGTTCACACAGAGGATGAAGCATGAAGGTTTTTATTTCTGTAGACATGGAAGGCATTCATGGTGCTGTCTCATGGAGCGATATGGAAGGCAATGGTCACCAAACAGTTTATGAGAATGCATGGAAAGAATTGTCTTGGATTGTAGAAGGCATAAATAGATCGAAGTATAACGATGAAATCAGAGAAATATGCATATGCGACTCTCATGCTAGGGGCGAGGGGATTCCGTTTAGAAGCTTTGGCGATTCGCGTATTAACTTGATCCGCGGCTATCCGCGTCCTTTCTATATGCTCGAAGGCCTGGACGAAAGTTTCGATCTTCTTATGCTAGTTGGATATCATGCAAAAATCGGAGCCTTGCATGGATTGATGGATCATAGTTATTCGTCCTCGTGTATCTATTGTGTCCGGTTGAATGGCCAGGAAATGTCCGAAGCGGACATAAATGCTATGCTCGCTTCTCATTATGGGGTGCCCGTATGTTTTGTGTCCGGCGATGATATTCTTGAGAAGGAAATAGAAGAGCATTTTCCAATTCCACCTATATTTATTTGCACAAAGCAAGGCCTTGGGCGGTTTGCAGCTAAAATGTACTTCGAGGACAACCTGAAGCCTAAATTCGTCGAAGGGGCGATGCAAGCCATAGACAGGAAAGATACTTTCAAGCCACTTACTCTAGCGCCAGCTTACGATCTCGAGATCGATTTTGCCTCTACTGTCATAGCGGATGCTGTCTCCGTGATACCAGGGCTAGAACGAAGAGGAGGAAGGCGAGTTCTTTATAGATCTACCGACATGAGAAGCATATATCGGATGATTCATGCAGCCGCAATGCTAGGTGGCAAGTTTGCCGCTTTCACTTGAAAACAAACACTTATACAAGCATTCTTATTTCATTTAAGAGAAAAACTTACCTATATGGTGAATAAATTAATGCTGCGTTGCAGCTATAGAATATCTTCAAGGAGGTTATTGACATGAAGAAATTTTTGTCGATTGTACTTATCTGCCTAGCCTTGGGCGGAGTCGTTTTTGCACAAGCAAAGAAAGGGCCAACTTTGCGGAACAGAGATCCTGATACCTTGGTCTTTGTCCTTGCTGCTGCTCCACAGCCGCTCGATCCAAACATATACACGACTCTGAACGAAGCGCAGATAATGAGGGAGATCAATGAAACGTTGATTGGAATGAAGTCAGATAATACCTTTTATCCAATTCTAGCCGAGACTATACCAACGATTCAGAACGGACTCGTTTCCAAGGACGGTTCTGTTTACACTATCAAGCTCCGAAAAGGCGTAAAATTCCATAATGGCAATCCATTTACTGCCGATGATGTAGTCTTTTCGTTCAATCGAATTCTACATCACCCGAAGTCGAGTTCCAAGAGTATGTTCAGTGCGGTTCTTTCTGTAGTGAAGGTAGATGATTACACAGTAAAGATCACTTTTGGCAAGCTCAAAGATCCTGAATATGCAACTGTCGCGTTGACCTCATGGGAAGATCGTGCAAAATATATGACAGCTTCTCCATACGGACCAGCGCTCAACATTCTTGCGCACTACTGCTCTGGCATAGAAGACAAGGAGACCGTAGAAGCCGCAGGTGCGGATTATGGCACAAAGATTGTTGTTGGAACCGGGCCCTATAAATTCGTGTCATGGCCAAATCCACAGGAAGTCCAGCTTACGCGGAACGAAGCTTGGTGGGGAGACGCCAACACAGTTGCTTTTAAGAATATCGTCTTTAGAGCTATGTCCGAACAACCGCAAGTCAACAACGTCTTGATAACCGGTGAGGTGGACATGGCCTTCAACCTCTCTAAGCTCGATATAGGAAATCTGGAAAGAAACGGCCTTGTTATTACCACGAAACCTGGAGTTACAATATGGTACGGCGTCTTCAATATGAATTCCGATCTTGTTGGGCAGAAGAAAAACGGCAAGCTTGATTTATCTGGCCAGTATACCGAAGGTGACTCAACTCATCTTAGAAGGGCAATTTTCTATTCGATAAATCCAGTACCATTCATCAAGCAGGTCGATATCTTCAATGGCTATGCAGTGCCAGCCAATCAAATGATGCAGCCAGGATTCCTAGGCTATGTCGAAGGTGCTCCAGCGGGCACTCCTTTTGCAGAGTTCAATGAGAAGACTTGGTACTACAACAAGGAAAAGGCTAAAGCCGAATTTGCCATGCTTTCGCCCGAATTCAGGGCAAAGTTAGGGCCGGAATCGGTAACCTTGGTTGTGGGTAACGTCACAGACCGAGTGAAAATTGCTAACAATATAAAAGACCAGGTCAAGACGACTCTTGGCTTTGACTTGATAAAAGTAGTCCCAATGGTGAATGCGCAGATCATACAGCAGAGCAAGACTGGAGATGGGTACGACATGGTGGTGACCGCCTGGTTCACACCTACTATGGATCCAGACTATACCTGCATAATCTATGGCGGCGACTCTATCGGGACCGGAATGAATGGTGCGCTCTACAACAACGATATTGTCAACAAAAACATTCAAATTGGACGCTATTCACTCGATCGTAAGACTCGTGAAGAAGCCTATATAAAGGTGCAGACCCAGCTCATGACGGATAAGCCATATTTCCCAATGGTATACGAAAACGTGCTGTTCGCGTCGCACCCTAGAGTGGGCAATCTGGATCAGGCGATATTTAAGACAAAACTGGTCGATATTCATCTTTTGACTAGACTTCAATAGTGTATTTGAAATGCATGCCTGCTCTATTTATTGGTGGGGCAGGTATGCTTTCAAATGCCGATATCGCTTTTGTTCCTGATCAATATTTCCGAAAAGGTTCTGTTATGTTCAGATATATAATGCGTCGAATTCTGATGCTTATTCCAGTTCTGTTAGGCGTGACATTCATCGTCTTTTCTCTTATGTACATTACTCCCTCAGATCCCGCTCAAATGATGTTGGGAGCAAATGCTTCACCTGCAGCATATAAGCAGATGAGAGAGGACATGGGGTTGGATGCGCCCTTCATTGTGCAGTATGGAAGATTTCTCTTTGGATATAAGCACCCTGTTTTTGGTTATAAAGGATTATTGTTTGGAGACCTTGGCAGGTCTTATGTGTCGAATAGGATAATTTTCGAACTCATTCTCAGTTCTTTCCCTAACACACTAATCCTTTCAGTAGGGGCGCTTATTCTTGCACTGCTACTGGGTATTCCAATTGGAATCATCTCTGCAACAAAGCCATATTCTGTGGCCGATATGGTTTTTACGGTTTTTGCTCTCTTGGGAGCATCAATGCCGGTATTCTGGATTGCAATGGTGCTCATCTATACTTTTGCAAACAACCTACGCATTTTTCCTGCAATAGCCAATCCGCGCGATTTTCTATCTCTAGTGCTACCAATTATCACTTTGAGTATGAATTCGATGGCTATTATCATGCGAATGACACGTTCATCCATGCTCGATGTCATGCAGCAAGATTATATAAGGACAGCGAGAGTTAAAGGTATGGACGAAAAGACAGTGGTCTTTAAGCATGCCTTGCGCAATGCCCTTATCCCAGTAGTTACCGTCGCGGGTCTTCAGTTTGGAAGCTTGCTTGGTGGAGCTGTTCTAACCGAAAAGATTTTTTCATATCCAGGACTTGGCTCCATAATGGTGGATGCGATATTTCAAAAGGATACACCACAGATTCTCGGATCGGTCTGTTTCGTTGCAATAACATTCACCGTCATAAATCTTGCGGTCGACATTCTCTATGGATTTATCGATCCACGCATAAAATCCACTTTTTCGACAAAGAAGAAACTAGTGCGAGGCAACCAATGAGTAACCAGACATTTTTGAGGTTCTTTAAGAGGCAATCAAAAAATATCTCTCAATTCTGGAGGCAGTTCTCTAGGAACAAACTCGCAGTTGCAAGCTTGATTCTCGTTCTGATATTCGCACTTATTGCCATTTTTGCTGATGTTCTCTATTCGTATGATTTCGTTACGTCTAATTCGCTCGAGAATGCGCTTCTAAAGCCCGGAGAAACCGGTACGGTCTATTTTCAAGAAAAGGATATAGAGCACACTTTTATCCTGGGTTCGGACAACTATGGTCGTGATATTCTTGGCAGGCTAGTCCATGGTGCAAGAATATCTATGATCATCGGTTTTGTGACTGTAGCAATGGCAGTTGTAATAGGCGGCATCTTAGGAGCTATAGCCGGATATAAGGGAGGCTTGTTCGATACAATCATTATGCGACTTACCGATATAATCCTTTCTATTCCGACCATTTTGATGTCGATAGCCATTGTGGCCGCTCTTGGGAATAGTTTTTTCAATTTGCTGATCGCTATAAGCACATCCTTGATTCCTGGCTATATACGAATAGTTCGCGCTTCTATCATTTCGATCAAAGATCAGGAATATGTAGAAGCAGCTCGCGTAATAGGTGCTGGAGATTTTCGCATTGTGCTCAAGCACATACTGCCAAATATCACTTCTCCGATTATTGTTCAGTCTACGCTCAACGTAGGCTCATCGATACTTTCGGCCTCTTGGTTGTCTTTTTTGGGGCTAGGAATTCTTCCGCCAAAGCCGGAATGGGGCAATATGCTCTCCGAGGCTAGAGAATTCATCCAATACGCACCGCATCTTCTATTTGCGCCAGGAATAGCGATTTTGCTCACTGTTTTGGCCTACAATATCATTGGCGATGGACTGCGCGATGCTCTAGATCCAAAACTCAGGCGTTAGGAAACGAATTATGGATAAGATTCTGGAAATAAAAGATTTACATGTACATTATTATTCGAATCGAAGAACAGTCAGAGCGGTTAATAATCTTTCGCTGGATATGCAGAGAGGCCGAGTATTGGGTCTTGTTGGTGAGACAGGAGCTGGTAAAACAACGCTGGCTCTTTCCATACTCAATATGATCAGCGCGCCCCAGGGCAAGATAATCTCTGGATCTATCCGCTTCGACAATACAGATATTCTCGGCATGTCCAATCAGGAACTGCGAGAGTTGCGGGGGAAAGATATAGCGATGATTTTTCAGGACCCCATGACAGCGCTCAATCCCGTGTTGACAATAGGAGAGCAGATAGCGGAGACAATTTTTAAGCACGAGAAGGTTTCCAAGGCTGAGGCCTGGTCTAAGGCTGAGGAAATGCTCGAGACTGTCGGTATACCTGGTGTCAGAGCAAGGGAATATCCCCACCAGTTTTCAGGGGGAATGAAACAACGTGTTGTCATTGCGCTTTCGCTCGCATGCAATCCTAGGCTTCTTTTGGCAGATGAACCGACAACGGCGTTAGATGTCACAATTCAGGCACAGGTGCTCGATTTGATGCGCGGCCTCATAAAAACCAATAATACATCGGTTCTATTTATTACCCATTCATTAGGGCTTGTAGTCGAGAACTGCGATGAGGTGGCAACCATGTATGCAGGCGAGGTTGTAGAGTATGGTACGGTTAAACAGGTTTTTGGGAATCCACTTCATCCTTATACAAAGGGTCTTTTGGGCTCTCTCCCTGATTATAGTGAAGGCTCTCCTCGCCTTCGGCCTATACCTGGGCTTATGCCCGATCCAACCAATTTGCCAAAGGGATGCTATTTCAGCCCACGATGCCCTAATGTAATGCCGCAGTGTCATGAATTGCATCCCGAAAACAGTTCTATAGAAGTCCATTTGGTGAAATGCCACCAGTATCAGGAGAATTTGCATGTCGAACAATCAATCTGAATTGCCTATTCTACAAGTAAGAAACCTAAAAAAATACTTCCATGTCGCAAAAGGGACTCTCCATGCTGTGGATGACATTTCCTTCGATATAAAAAAGGGGGGAACGCTTGGCATGGTCGGCGAATCTGGCTGTGGCAAATCTACTACTGGAAGACTACTTGTCCGCCTTCATGAATCAGATGGAGGCTCTATCAATTATAATGGAATTGAGATTACAAAAGCCTCGCATAAGGACATGAAGATGCTGCGCACTAAAATGCAGATGATCTTCCAGGATCCATATTCTTCTATTAATCCTCACCATACTGTCTCATCGATCATCGGCGAGCCACTCAAGATCTATAAAAAGGTCAGGAATATGCAGGAATATGAGGAAAAAGTGCGCTCGCTCATGGAAACTGTCGGTTTAGCTGATAGATTATATGACGCCTATCCTCATGAACTGGATGGAGGTCGAAGACAGCG
>DMNL01000086.1 GCA_003452735.1 Spirochaetaceae bacterium | reverse complement strand
AACTCCTCTGGAAAATGATTATGGAAGAGAGCATAGAGAAGCAAAAAGCCTTATGTTCCGGCTCTCTTTTCTTATAGATTAACTCAATGCGCTTAAATAGAAAAGTGTCCCTAGTGTTATGAAGATTGGGTAGAATGACAGGATGGAAGGGATAGTGTGTTGACCGGATGAGCAGGATGAAGACGGATTAAAGGGATGAGATAGTATTTGGCGAAGAAAAAGAGGAAAGGATTCTATTCTTTTTGCCCAAGAAAAAATCCTGTCAATCCTGCATAATCCCATAAACCTGTCGAAATTATTCTGTGCATCTGTCCGAATTATCGCGTAAACCCTGTCTAGATTATTTAGCGTATCCTGCCTAAACTTCCTTTTAAATTCTGTCTGGAGTTATTCATCCCATCATGGCAAAGTTTTATTTTCCATGCAACCGATATTCCCTTTCCTGCGACATTATAGTGAAAGTCAAAGATCTTCATCGGAGGAAAAAGATGAGAACATCGAGAAAAGCAATTAAGTTTCTTATGGTAGGGGTCATGCTAGTGGCCGCAACTGCGGGTGCTTTTGCTCAAGGCTTTGGCAGAATGCCAAGTCCTCGCGCAAGGACTCCGGGGTATGGGTATCAAAGCATGCCGCCTGTGGCCTCCCCAATGGTCGATCCTTATGGGAATAGATTTGGCGATGCATCAAAAGGATTAGCTAATCCAAAGCAGAGCTTCTTTGGCGGCATGCGGTCTATGGGCGCGGGTAGCTATGGGGCATTTCACTATTTCCAGTATCAGAAGCTATCAGACGAAAACAAAGCCAAGGTAGATAAGATCATTGAGGATAATGCCTCCAAAATTCTTCCGCTCCGGAATGAGCTTCGCGCAGAAAAGCTGAATTTGGACAATCTCCTTTGGAGCCCAAATCCAGACAAGGCTAAAATAGATGAAACAATAGCCAAGATTGCGGATATTCAAAAACAAATACAGGAGATTCGCGCAGACAGCATTCTAGAGATTAATAAAATATTTCAATCTGCAAATAGTTAAGAAACCAGCTAGCTTAATAGCTGACTTACGGGTTATCCAAGCTCGATTTATACTAAAAGAATCTTGCAGCCAATTGGATATCTAATATAAAGGCCACGCGGCTACCGAAGCTGCGTGGCTTATTATACAGAAGTATATGTAATTAGAGGTATATGTAATTAAAGGTAGCGGAGGATTCAAATGAAAGCAAATAGGGCAAGGCTATCAGTCTTGCTCATCCTAATTACGAGCATTGCGTTTCTCGGTATTCTTCCTGTGGCTGCACAGGCAGGTTCAGGAAAAGGAATGGGAAACCAGGGTGTTATGGGCCCCATAGTGGTGCGCGAGTGGTTTCGCAGTTTGAATCTAACAAACGAAGATCTCGACAAGCTCGAAAAGATTCTAGAATCCAGAGAATTCGAGCTTATCAAAGCGCAGAACGAGATCAGAATACTACAAGCACAGATTGCAAACATTCTAGTCGATCCAGATCCTGACCTAAAAGCGATAGAAGAAGCGATCTCGAAGAGCCTCCAATATGAAAAGACTGTAAGAATGATACAAATCGAGAGGCAAGTAGCTATCCGAAAAGTAGTTGGCGAAGATCGCTGGCAGACCATTCTGCTTCTTGTGCATGAAGCTCGGATGTCGGAAAAAACAGGGAAATTTGCGAATTCCTTCAGCACCAAAGGGCTTAGTGTCGAAGAAACAAACCGATACAGCCATCTTCTTGCTATACTCCGCAGAATAATGTAATGGAAGATATAATAAAGCATTATATTTATGAAAAGCGAAAATAGAATGGCATGGACTATGAGCCCAGCAAAAAAAGATAGAGCCCAAATTGGGCAAAACAAGGCTGAAGCTTCATCTCTTGCTTTTTCGTCCGACGAGGAAACTCTGGATATCGAGCTTGCAACGAGAGCAGCAAAGGGAGATAAAGGAGCATTCGAGCGCCTGATATGGCGTTGGTGGGATCGTATTCGGGGCTATTGTGCCAGCTTTGTTGCATTCGATGAAGAGCTTTCCGAGGAAGCAGTGCAAGAGTCGCTTATTCGTATCTATAAAGCCTTGCCTAAGTGGCGTAAAGAGAGTTCTTTAGGCGGCTATATCTATGGTATTTGCCGAACAAGCTGCGCGGATGTCTTGCGTGTCAATACTCGCAACCATGCGCGAAATTTTTCTGTGGAAGAATTCGAATCTCTATTTATCGAGAGTCCGCATGGGTTGGTCGAGGAGGATATGCTGAGAAAAGAGGCTGGTCAGATGCTCGAGCTTGTCATGAAAAAGCTGGAGCCCGAGGATCGCTCCATGCTCTATCTGCATGAGGTAGAGGGAATTGAACTATCTGAGCTTGGGAGCATGTACAATCTTCCTCTTGGGACAGTCAAATCAAGACTTTTCCGTGCACGGGCAAAATTGAGTGAGATGCTCAAGGAGATGGGATATGAGCTCCACTGAAAAGAATAAAATCGATCTAAAGGCTGACCTCAAAGATGCAGCTATGAGGAAAGCACCTGCCTTTCCCGATTTTGCGCAGGTTTACAAAAAGGCGGAAGAGCAGTCGCGCAAAAGGAATAAATTCTTGATTTCGATGGCTCTTGCGATAACTGCCCTTGTTGTCAGCTTCTTCGTAGGAAGCTTTTGGAAAAGCCGTTCCTCTTTTAATGTAGCGCTGATTGACTCATGGTCTACGACGCCAGCTCCTATCGCTATTGCCATAAGTGGCTCTGAGAAAGAGGACGATCAGATTGTCCTTACTTCTTCTAAAAATGCTACAGTGAATCTCTATATTCAAGGTCTTTGGGAGAGTACATCGGCCGGTGGACTATGAGAATTCCTGCTTTTTATTCATTATCTAAATACTGAGTATGCAAATATCGGCGCTCAATAGTTACGCGCAAAAATAGCTTGGTACTTTGCGGGATCTCCGCAGATGGCACAAGTCCCTTCTATATGGTCTTGTTTGCCCAGCGGCAAGCAGCGAATTGTAGCCTTGGTTTTTTCCTTGATAGAGGCCTCGCAGGCAGCAGAACCACACCAGAGGGCTTCTGCAAATCCTCCAGGTGCTCCTTCAGTGCCCGCAGTCTCTGTGCCGAAAAATTCGATGAGACCACCAAGATCTGAAATCGGCTCTGTATTCTTTTCGCGGAAAGATTGAGCCCGCTCAAACAGAGAGCTCTGTATTAGATTATGCAATTCTTTGAGCTTGCTTGCGGCTTCGGTGCTGAGTGCAGTCAGCTTTTCGCCTGTATCTCTTCTCACCATTACAATCTGATTCGATTTTATATCGCGAGGTCCTATCTCGATTCGTACTGGCGTACCGCGAAGTTCCCATTCGGTGAATTTCCAGCCAGGGCTAGATGAATCGTCGATATCCAACACAACTTTAAAGCCGGCGGTTTTGAGATCGGCTTCGAGCTTTTTGGCATACGCAATAACAGCAGCTTTCGAATCGTTGCGATAGATGGGAATAATAACCGCATCCTCGGGAGACAAGGTAGGCGGCAAAACAAGTCCCTTGTCGTCGGAGTGCGTCATTATAACCGCACCTATAAGCCGTGTCGAAACGCCCCAGCTCGTTGCCCACACATAGTCCAGCTGGCCTTGTCTATTTTGGAACTGCACATCGAAAGCACGGGCAAAATTCTGTCCAAGGAAGTGACTCGTGCCCGCCTGCAGGGCTTTCTTGTCCTGCATCATTGCCTCGATGGTATAGGTCTCGACCGCTCCGGCGAATTTTTCGCTTTCGCTCTTCATGCCGGCGACTACTGGTACTGCAAGGCAGCGCTCTACTACGTCTCGATATATTTCGAGAATTCGCAAGGTTTCTTCGCGGGCTTCCTTTTCTGTTTCATGGGCTGTATGGCCTTCTTGCCATAGAAATTCCGAAGTCCTTAAAAAGAGCCGCGTGCGCTTTTCCCAGCGCATGACATTAGCCCACTGATTTATAAGCAGAGGCAGATCGCGCCAGGACTGGATCCAGTTTCGATACATCGCCCAGATAATCGTCTCGCTTGTCGGGCGTATACAATATGGCTCTTCCAGCTCCTCTCCACCGCCGTGAGTAACAACAGCGAGCTCAGGAGCAAAGCCTTCGACATGCTCTGCTTCCTTTTTTAGAAAACTCATTGGAATGAGCAGCGGAAAGTAGGCATTTTCGTGGCCGGTCTCTTTGAACCGTCGGTCGAATTCGTCGCGGATTTTCTCCCAGATTGCATATCCACGCGGACGAATTACCATGCTGCCTTTGACAGGTGAATAATCGGCCAGCTTTGCATTTAAAACGATATCGATGTACCACTGTGAATAATCGATTTCGCGCGGAGTTATTTTTTCTGCCATTTTCGATACCTCTTGCGGTCGCGAGAATTCGTCATACTATAGTGAAAAGAAATGCTTCAATCAATCGTTGGAAT
>DMNL01000007.1 GCA_003452735.1 Spirochaetaceae bacterium | reverse complement strand
TCAACAAGTTCTATCGCCATATTTTTCCTCCTAAGCGAGCATTAGAAAAACCTGTCTTTTATCCATTTTATGAGCGAAAAGCCACCTTCTTTGCCTTTTCGCGCTTTTTTTCTCGTCGAAGGTTCTGGTATTCCAATTCTTTCTGCCTCTAGCAATACTATACCTACAGCCGCAGAGAATGCTGGTGAACGAAAACCAACATCAAGGCCGGGCAAGGCTGCTGGTGCTCCTATTCTTACAGGAACTCCGAATACCGACCGTGCACAGTCGTCTATATGAGGTAAAAGAGCTGATCCGCCTGTGAGTACGACTCCAGCCTTAATCAATTCTTTTAATCCATTCTTTATTAATCGATCATTTACCATTTCAAATATCTCTTCTGCGCGTGGTTGCACAATCGATACCAGTTTTCTACGTTCGAGTTCCACTGGCTCGCGTGCTCCAAATCCTGGCACAATGACAGTCTCATCAGGATCTACAGCCTCGGCCCATGCGGCTCCAGATTCCTTTTTTAGACGCTCGGCTGTATCGATAGGAATACTCAGCATTATCGATATATCGCCCGTGATTTGGCTTCCTCCTAAGGGAATAGCAGAGGTATAGACGGGATCATTTTCGGAAAAAACCATCAAGTCTGTAGTACCTCCTCCTATATCCAAGAGAAGACAACCTAATTCGCGTTCATCTTCTGTTAGCACCGTGCGTGCACAGCCCAATATTCCCAGATAGCTCTGTTCGACCTTGTAACCTGCCCTAGTTACGCATTTCAACATGTTTTGTACTGTTGATACCGAGCCTGTTATGATATGGACACTGCATTCAAGCCGAACTCCCGTCATGTGCAGTGGATTGCGAATTCCCTTTTGATCGTCCACCGTATAGGATCGAGGCACAACATGAAGAATTTCTCGATCCATTGAAATTGATACCGCACGAGCAGCCTCATGAACGCGAGCTATGTCCTCTGCTGTAATTTCTCGGCCTCGCCCTGTTACTGCTATCTGTCCATTAGTATTGAAACTCTCGATATTCGCACCTGAAAGAGCGAGCGAAACTTCTCTAATATCTATTCCCGACATAAGTTCTGCTGCATCAATTGCAGAGTTGATGCTATTCAAAGTGCCTTCGATATTGAGTACTACTCCGCGTCGCAGCCCACTCGAAGGCGCTGTGCCTATGCCAAAGATTTCAAATTGTCCCAACTCATTGAACCCGCCAACAATCGCTTTTGTAACAGTGGTTCCTATGTCGAGGACTACAATACTTGTATCAGCCAGAGACTGCCTCCTTTGCTTGATAGATTACAGTGCCGGAATGAAAATCTATTTCGCTTGGCTGATCACTCAAACCACGCGAATGCAAAATATCAAGAACCACCAATGCATTACATAAAGCCTCGGCACTGAATCTGAGCGGCAAGCGTACCGCCGTTTTTACATGCATGGGATAAAGTACAATCTCGATATTGTTTGTCGAGATTCTTTCCACATGTATTTCTGAAAACGCCTTGAGTAGCTCAGGCGAATCTTGCTTGATCGCCGCCAAGTTTGCAAAAAGCGGTAGAATGGCTTCCGGTAGTTGCTGACCTAAATTGAATTGCTCAAATTTAATGCCTGATACTACTGGCAGCTCGGGATTATCAGAATCGTCTGCGTCTAGAGAAGCAAATGCTATGCCCTCCCCATCGACTAGAATGAGTTTCGAGCCTTGTTCTGTATTTATAGCTATAGATGCTACTGCTAAACGCTCACGAATATCGATCGCGAGTGTGGAAGGTAAAACCCTATGAACTTTCGCGCTAGCTATTCTTGGGTTATTTGTAATCGAATTTGTGATCTCTTCTATATTTACCGAAAAAAGATTTTCGTTTCCAATCGGACCTAAGGACTCGATTATGGAATTCTCCAACATAGTCTCCAAGCCGCTCACCCTAACTGTCTCGATCTTGGCAAGCCGTGGGAGTGAGATGGCTGCTCCAGCTGAAAGAATACACAATAGCGCAATTGCTATGAGGATCCGCAAGCCACTGTGTCTCCTAGGAACCGTCGATGGTTTGACTGGCTTAACAGCCTCACTGAGCTTTTCGGCTTGTGCGGAAAGCGCAATAGAAGCTTGTGAAGCATGCCCTATATATGGATGTACAGAAATCTTTGCAGTGGATGCGGGCCCAGCTTTCTCTTTTGACGCTCGATGCGCTTGTTCCGAGGAGGTTCTAATTCTCTTCGATATTTGATTTTTATCACTCGTATCTATGCTTTTTACTGAGCTTTTCAACACGGAAGTGCCTGGCAGAGCTGTCTCAGAGCGTGTAGTAGCCTTGGTGATGTCTATGGAATAATTGTCAGATTTTGAGAGAAGCGAATGAGCTCCTTTCTTTCTCTGGGCATTTGTTTCATTGGTCTGTTCCTGCAATCTGACATCAGTCATATGCTGCCCCTTTTCTCCTAAAGGCTGCTCTCATAATCATCTCAGTCCGACTACTCCGAGATAGATTGATGAGAATACCACAAGAAATTGCGCTCATGAGAATTGCCGAGCCACCAGCTGAGAAGAAAGGAAGTGCTAGACCGGTAGTTGGCATTATTCCCGTAACAACAGCAAGATTCAAAAGTACCTGCAATGATAAAAGGATTATGATTCCAAAGCCTGCAAGCCTTGAAAAGTAATCTGACACAATAAGTCTTCTGCCCGCTCGCACCAGTATGAAGGACCAAAGCCCCATAACCATAACGACACCAGCAAATCCCGCCTCTTCTACAAAAGCTGCAAATATAAAGTCAGATTGAACTTCTGGAATAGAGCTGAATTTTAGAGTGCCAAGCCCTACACCCTTCCCCCAGATACCACCGGCACGAATTGCTCTGAGTGCGCTATACATCTGATAATTGACTGTTTGGGTATGCTGGTCTGGCATTAGAAAACCAACTAAGCGCTGCACTCTATACTGTGAAGAAAAAATCATAAGCGCACCATAGAGAATCAAGAACAATGCCAGATTAGTCATGAATAAAAATGGAGTACCTGCGAGATACAGCATCGCAAATGCAACGGCAAGCACTAGAATTGAGGTCGAAAAATCCTGCTGTAGAAAAATCAGAACCGCAGATATGATCACAAGGATAATTGAAGGGAAAACCACCAGACCTGATTCGACGAGTCGCTCTTTTCGTTTTTCGAGAAAAGATGCGAGATATAATACCATCACTGGTTTCCAGATTTCGGAAGGCTGAAAACTAAACGAACCGATCCTGATCCAGCGGCGCGCATTATTGATTGTCATTCTTAGAGGATTAAATAGTGGCAGTGAGAGACCAATTACGCATAAGACGACTGCAATGGGTAATACCGCACGCAATAGCTTTATTGGAATTACCGCGGCTATGGCCATGCAAATAAGAGATATCACATAAAGAATCGCTTGTTTGCCGATTATCGAGTTAGGCCCACCGTTGCGTATAGCAAAACCAATGGAACCGGACCACAATGTCATTATTCCTATCAACGAGACTATGATTATTGCACTGACCATTTGCCAATCTATCCGATGCGAATCCATAAACGAGCTCTTGATCCTGCTCTCTTCTTTCATCGACCAACCTCATTGAATCTTCAGAGTCGACAATGCAATCAAGGCAAAAATACCCCCCAGTATCCAAAACCTCACTACAACCTTTGTTTCCTTTAAGCCCTTTAGCTCGAAGTGATGGTGGAGAGGCGCCATTAGAAAAAGCCTTTTCCCTTTAGTCAGCTTGAAGTAAATTACTTGCAGCATTACTGAGCCAATCTCGATTACGAAAACACCGCCAATGACCAAAAGAAGGATCTCTTTTTTTACCATGAGCGATAGTACTGCAAGGACTCCACCAAGAGAGAGGGAACCGACATCTCCCATGAATATCTCCGCTGGATGAGCATTGAACCAGAGGAATCCTACGCAGGCACCCAACAAAGCAAAATTGAATACTGTGAGTTCGCTTGCCTGCTTGATGTATGGAAGCCCCAGATATTGCGACCAATCTGCTCGGCTTGTTACATAAGTCAGAACAGAAAAAGCGAGAACTGCAAAGATAACAAGACCCACGGCGAGGCCATCAAGTCCATCGGTTATATTGACCGCATTCGACCATGTTGCAACATAGATAATCGCTATAGGCAACCAATAGACTCCGAGATCGACGACATGGACTTTGAAAAATGGAACGTAGAGCTTTGTGATAGAAGGACCGGTTGTGCGGTAAATCGCATAGACAACTATAGTCGAGACAATGAATTGTAGGATTAGCTTCTGTGCGGCAGAGAGTCCGTCCGAGGCATGTTTCTTTATTTTGAGGAGGTCATCCGCAGCTCCTATGAGGCCAAAACCTATAAGCGCCGAAAGTGCAATCCAACAATATTGACTTGTTATATCTATCCATAGCACAACAGATAATAAGACTGACAATATAATCAAAAGACCACCCATAGTGGGTGTTCCTGTTTTCGCCAAGTGACTCTGGGGGCCATCCAATCGTACAGACTGACCAAACTTGAGCACCCTTAATCGATCGATAAGCCATGGGCCCAAGATATAGCTGATCAGAAGAGCCGTAACTGCAGCATAAGCAGACCGAAAAGTCAAATACCTGAAAATATTGAAGGGAGTAAAATATTTTACTAAAGGAAGAAGAAACTCACGGAGCATAATGTCCTCCCATACTCGAATCAGACAAGTCTATGAGTCCTTTTTCTTCGAATGCGCGCGAGAGCCTTTCAAGGGCCATACCTCGCGAGCCCTTTATAAGCACAAGATCACCTTCTTTAATGTAATTTGAAACTGCATCGATCAGATTTTCCATTTCTGTCGTATACATCAACATGCCTTTAAAATCAGCTTCTTTTAGCACAGCTTCGGCCGCTTTCATTTCTTCTCCAAAAAGAAAAACAGCTTCTGGATTCATTCCCGC